>NZ_JBFRDK010000002.1:0-131233 GCF_052113545.1 Paenibacillus sp. TAF43_2 | reverse complement strand
ACCTGTCACAGCTCAGCAACCTATACATTGGATTAAAAAAAGAGCTCGATTCCGAAGTGGAATCGAGCTCTTTTTTTATTGAATTTTTAATCTACCCTGTTGAAAACAAAAAACAGATCATCCTCCTAAGAGGAATGATCTGTTTTCTTAAACTGTCTTATTTAATGCCTTGCTCCGTAACATACGCTTGCCATTGTTTCGTGTATTCCGCTTGAATTTTCTCAAGGCCTGCTTGTTTTGCTTTTTCCATGAACGTTTTCACGCCATCTTCTACGTTTTTCACGAGACCTGCATTCAGCGGGAACAAGTATTGTTTCTCTACCTGCTCAAGTGCTGCTCTCTCAGCTTGGTAAGGTGTGTAATCTTCTGCGAAACCTGTGAATTTATCAGGTACTTGAATTTTATCAAGCTCGTCGAAGATCGCTTTTACGCCATCATAGTTTTTGTCGAACAGCATGAACTCAGGGTTTCTCCATGCCCAGCCATTCATGCCCTCACGAGGGAAGCCGTTGGAATTGGAATCGCCGATCATCGAGTAATAGCCGTCTTTTACTTCATAGTTTTTGCCTTCTACACCGTATTGCGTAAGCATGTTGTAGCGTTTGTCCGTAACCAGCTTCTCGTAGAACGCAAGCGCGCGCTCAGCGTTTTTGCTGCTAGCTGGAATAGCGAATCCGTTGTGGATTGGGTGAACTGGCGTTGCAATTCCATTTGTTTTTGGGAATGGGTGGTAGCCCAGCTTCCAATCCGGGTGAGTTGCTTGAATTTTGATAACCATATCGTTATAGCGAGTCGGGTTGTCCCCAATAATTGCTGCAGCTTTGCCGCTTGTGATTTGATCCTGCAGCGTATCTTTAACAGCCAGCACGTTTTTCACCATGTAGCCGTTATCCTGCCAACGCTTCATTACCGTCAAATCTTGAACTTGCTCATCTGAACCCCAGTAGGAATGTACTTCATTAGGTGTTGCATAGTCGATGCCGATACCATATGGCAGCGCACCAACTGGAGAATGGGAAATACCTATGAAACGGTCCATTAGGTTTGTTTTCACATCCGAGTTCATCGAAAGCGGTGTAACCGTTGGTTCATTTTTCTTGATTCCATCTAGGTATTGCTCGAACGTTGCAATATCTACTGGTGTAGGCAGATTGTATTTCTCGCGAAGATCTTCGCGCCATACAAAACCATCCGTTACATACTCCTTGTACGTAGCTGGAACCGTGTAGATTTGACCATCGATTTTTACAGCTTCCCACATATCTGCTGGCACATAAGAGTTAAGCGTAGGCGCTGCCACGGGAAGAATCTTGTCTAGCGCTTGGAAAGCGCCTTTCTTCGCATACGATTGATATTGCGTCCAATCCGCTGTGAAGATCAAGTCAACCTGTTGGCCTGATCCAAGCAATAGCTTGTACTTTTGATCCCAATCTGTCCAAGATGTGTAGTTGAATTTAACAGTAGCATTCAAATCTTCCAATGCCATTTTGTTGACTTGCTCTTGAATAGAAGCGATATCTTTAGGAGCATCGCCCAACATATAAAATTGCAATTCCACTTTTTTCGACGTATCGATACCTGATTTTTCGCCGCCTTCGTTAGTTGTACCCTCTGTGTCTTTTGGAGCATCGGTGGCGCTACTGCCGCTGTTTCCATTGTTATTCGATCCGCAAGCTGCTAGTACTGTAATAAGCACGATGATGGATAGAAACATGGAGACCGCTTTTGCTGCTTTCTTAGTCATGTGAATCCTCCCTTTAATAAGTTCTTATCTATGTTAGCTAAACGCGGAATGATTGATCCCTTGTCTAGTTCTAACCTTTAACCGCACCAATCGTCAATCCTTTTACAAAATAACGCTGCACGAACGGATACAGGAACAGGATTGGTCCTGTAACGATAATGGACATCGCCATCTTAGTTGATTCTGTCGGCATGTCGGAGCCTAGCGAGACGCCAGTTCCCGAGCCCATTTGCGCAACGAAGCTCATCGCATTAATAACGTTGTACAAGTAATATTGCAGCTGGTACTTCGTCGTGTCGTTAATAAACAACGAGGAAGTGAACCAGTCATTCCAATAATGAAGCGCCAGGAACAAACCTACGGTTGCGATGCCGGGCATCGACAGCTGAAGCACAATCCGGCTATAAATGGTGAAGTCGTTTGCGCCGTCGATTTTAGCGGATTCAATAACCTCATCCGGTACAGCGGAGCGGATAAAGTTTTTCATCAGAATAATAAGGAAAGGCGTCATAAGACCCGGCAATATCAACACTTCAAGCTTGTCAGTCAGCTTCAAATACTTGGTCATTAGGATGTACCAAGGCACCAGTCCGCCGCCAAACAGCGTCGTGAAATAAATCATAAAAGCGAAGAAATTGCGATATTTGRAATCCTTGCGCTGCAGGACGTATCCAGCCATCGTCATCAGGAACAACCCAAGCGTCGTGCCGATAACCGTGGTTAGCGTGGTGACGCCATAGGCTTGCAATACCTGCTTCGGAAAACGGAACACCGTCGCATAACCCTCAAATGAAAACACGGTTGGAATGAGATGGTAGCCATCTCTTATAATCGCTTCATTTTGCGTAAAGGAAGCAGATATAATGAGCAGGAACGGAAACAAGCAGGCTACAGTTGAAATGAGGATGACTATAAAAGCGATGAGTCTAAACCATTTCATATAATTGTCGTCTTTGATTTTCATGGGTACCTCCTACAGTTAGCTGATAGCGATTGCTTCAAATCGTTTAAAACAATGCGTACTCGTCGTTGATTTTCTTGATGATATAGTTGACGGTCATGATAAGAACGAAGCCGAATAGCGATTGGTATAAACCAGCGGCTGTCGACATGCCGATATCGAATGTCACTTTCAGTGAACGGTACACATACGTATCGAGAATATCTGTCGTATTGTAAAGCACGCCGTTGTTGCCGATCAGCTGGTAGAACAAGTCGAACTGACCTTTCATGATACTTCCGAGTGCGAACAGCAGGAGCATAACGAATGTTGTCTTCAGCATCGGAACGGTAATGTACCAGATACGCTGGAAAATGTTCGCGCCGTCGATTTTGGCAGCCTCATAATACTCTTCGCTAATTCCAGTAATCGATGCCAGGTAGATAACCATGCTGTACCCTATATTTTTCCACAGGTAGAAGATGATTATAAGGAACACCCACACCCATGGCGTATTGTATACGTCCAATGATTCGTATCCGAATGACTTCAGCGTCGAATTCAGAAATCCGCTCTCATAGTTGAACACGTTGTAAACGATGACACTAAGAATAACGAAGGACACGAAGTACGGTAGAAACATGATCGATTGCGTCAGCTTCTTAAACCATTGCAAGCGCAGCTCGCTCAGTAGAATGGCAAGCGCGATRGCGAGCACGTTTCCAAGTAGAATAAATACGATGTTATAGCCGACCGTATTTAAGGTTAGTCTTGCGAGAACCCCCGATTTCCATAAAAACTTGAAGTTGTCGAGTCCAACGAACTGGCTATTGAACAAGCTTGTGTTGAAGTCGAACCTTGTGAAAGCGTAGTAGATACCCACCATTGGAACATACGAGTTAATTAGGAAGAAGATAAGCGCCGGCAATAACATAAGGAAGAGTATACGATTCGTTACAAGCTCCCTAAGCACTCCATTTTTTTTCAACATGCAGATGATGTCTCCTCTCAAAGCGTACTTTTCTATTTCGTGTTGTCTGCTGTTCTCACTGTACGCCGCCCCTGTTTTGGGAGAAAGAGTAAGATTGCAAAGTCAGTGAACGAATTAGCGAAATGAACAGTGAACGATTTAAACTTTTATGTATTAACAAGCCATTTCACACGGAATAGGCGTCAAAAAACCACAAGATCGTCTGCTCGAAGTGTCATTCGAGACGAACGAAATCGTGGTTTTTAAAATCATTGCTTATGCTTTTTGCAAAATCATAACGCCATGCGGCTCTATCTCTTCCGTTCCACTCACCTGACGATTAGTTAGTAGGTCGAAATAGCTCGCATTTTCGAGAGAAATCGTCGATTGATGGCTGTTATGGTTCAAAACAAACGTATATACTTGATCCCCTTTGACTCTCTGCGCGAGTTCTACACCTGCTGCCGCTGTGAACGGAGCTACAATTTGATGTTTTGCACACAACGTTTGGATCAGATCCGCTAACAGCTTTTGTTCAGGCGCTGTAGCTACGTAGTAGGCTTCACCTGAACCAAATGCGTTTACCGTCAGCGCTGGCATGCCCGCGTAAAAATCTTTGCCATAAGTCCCGATTGCTCTCGCTCCCTCAAGATGAAGAAGATCACATAGCAAACCACACTCATAGGTTCCTGCTACATGGCCAAATGCCTCGCCAATTTCAACACTATTGCGCATCTCAGGCAGCAGGCTGTCAATCTCCTCCACCCATAGTCCCAGCAAATTGCGGAGCTTGCCCGGGTATCCGCCAAGTGTAACCAAGTCGTTCTCGTTCACGATGCCGCTAAAGAAGGTGGTGATGAAGGTGCCTCCATTTTGTACAAACGCTTCAATGCGCTCAGCAACACCTGGCTTTAACATATATAGCACGGGAGCTACAAGTATTTTGTATTTGGAGAAATCGCTCAGCGGACTGAGCACATCGATCGCCACATTCTGATCGTAAAATGCTTTGTAATACTTTTGCGCTTGATCCAAATAATTCAGATCAACACTCGGTCCGCTCGTAATTTCTACCGCGTTCCAAGTATCAATATCGAACAATAACGCGACCTCGGCATGAACCTCCGAATCAAGCAAACGATCGCCAAGCTCATCAAGCTCACGACCGAGCGCAGCGCACTCACGAAATACTCGCGTATCCTCGTGACCGACATGCTCGATAACTGCACCATGATATTTCTCGCATGCCCCGAATGAGCGGCGAAGCTGGAAGAACATAACCGTGTCAGCGCCATGCGCAACGGCTTGATAGCTCCAAAGCCGCATCACGCCGGGACGCTTCAAGCTATTATATGGCTGCCAGTTTTGCTGGCTCGGCGTTTGCTCCATCAGCATAAAGGGCTTGCCGTCCTTTAAGCCGCGCATATAGTCATGGCGCATTGCCACATTGCCCATAGGCTCATTCATTTGCGGATAGCTGTCCCAAGAGACAACATCCATCGCTTCGCCCCATTTTTTCAGATCAAGACCGTTAAATAAGCCCCAAATATTCGTCGTAATCGGAATATCCGGCGTAACCGCCTTCAGCTCTGCATATTCAACTTGGTAGCAGCCGAGAATAGAATCGGACATAAATCGCTTGTAATCAATCGCCATGGGCTGGAAATTACGGTTATCTCCGTTTAAATTGGATGGCGGTACGATTTCCTCCCATTCGTAGACGGTGTGTCCCCAAAAGCTCATATTCCACTCAGCGTTCAGCCGCTCAATCGTCTCGTATTTCACCTTCAACCATTCACGGAATTCCACCGCGCAGCTGCTGCAATAACAATGCGTGCCGTATTCGTTGTTAATATGCCAAATGAGCAGTGCCGGATGATCCTTGTAACGCTCGGCTAGTTTACGCGCCAGCTGACCCGATAATCTGCGATAGGTCCTGCTGTTTGGACAAAAGTTCGTACGTGCGCCATGCGTGCGCTTCCTTCCATCCACATCAACAGGCAGCACATCCTCATATTTGCGCGACATCCATGCCGGCTGTGCAGCGGTTGATGTGGCGAGACAGGCATAAATCCCATTTTCCGCGATGAGGTTCAGCAGCTTGTCCAGCCATCCAAAATCATACGTATCCTCCGATGGCTGCAGCTTTGCCCAGCTGAATACAGGAAGCGTCACTACATTAATTCCCGCTTCCTTAAACAGACGCATATCCTCATGCCATATCTCCTCCGGCCACTGATCCGGATTATAATCTCCTCCATACCAAATCTGCTTCAGCTTCGTATTAATCATATCTTCACGGTCCCTTCTGCCATCAGCGCCATATTCCGTGACATTCTAACGGATAAAGCACCCCGTTGTCATCCAACTTTCAGCGTTTCGCCGATAAGTTCACTGTGGTTTATATTGTTCACACCATAAAATCAAGTTCATTCACCTTCATTTATTTGGTTCATTGCACCAAGCTGCAAGTGAAGATTATAATGTTCCTTGTATCAGCGAGCTGACTAGTGAAATATTTAAACTAATTCCTAAAAGGCACACGAGCAACGTTTGACTAAATAGGGAAGCGCTTACGCTAATACAGTTAACCCTGTTAATTCCAAAATGTTCTACATATATAAAGGGGGAGCCAACATGCCAGCTGTTCAATTGAAAAACAACGGAAAACTATACAGTAAGCTGCTGTTCACGATCACTTTGTGCATCGTGCTTACTCTAATGGTATCCTCCTTGTTTAATTTCTTCACTTACATGCAGATCGATTTGAAGAAAGCCTACCAGTCAGACGTCAGCAATCTAACCCAAACAAGTAAAGAAGTTATCAGCATGACCGAGAGCGCACAATCCCTCTCCTTCCAAATCTATCGAACCTTCAGTGTCTCTAAGCTAATGTTCTACAATGACCCTAACATCTATGATGTCACGGCAGCGATGAACGAATTGAACAACTATTTGAACTCTATGCCGTTCATTGAATCCATTTATGTGTACAATTCGGCCAATGGCTTGTTCTACACTGCCAGCCGTCAAGCCGAAGGGGGCACGTTCAATAAAGAGGAGCTTGCGGATAAAGGGATACTGGATATTCTCGATAACTACCAGGAGTATCGTCCATTCACGCCTATTCCAAGAACGTATAAAACGGTTAATCTCACCGGTGAGCAGTTAACGAAGGCTTATACCTATTTAGGTTATGATGCTATCGGTCGAACGCAGACGATTAATTCTGCTGTTATTATTAATATTTCTTCCGCTTGGATCAACAAAGACATTGGCGTGAATAAGAGCGACAGCGAGGGCAAGTCCTATATTCTCGACAATCAGAACCTTCTGTTATCCGGCGATACCCTTTTGCCTAAAAAACTAAGCAACGAGGATAGCCGCATCATTCACGAAAAAATTAAAAACAAGGAATCTGGTTACGTTGTTGCCGACTTTGACGGAAAGAAGTCTCTTATCTCGTATACTTCTCCCGATTCCTTGGACTGGCAGTACGTGCGTGTGACACCATACAAGCATGTAACTAAAGCTATTTATTCCATCCGAAATACAACGATTATGATTGCTGTCATTATTTTGGTCATCGGCTTGCTTATCTCGTGGCTGCTCTCTCTTATGCTATATCGCCCTATTCATCAAATTATGAATAAGATGAACATTCTTGAAACAGAAAAACGCAATAGTTCCTATACCATTAGGCAAAATATGCTGCGCAGCCTTATCCAAGGCTCGCAATCGCTGCAAACGAACGCACAGCTGCAGAAGCTGATGGTCAGCGGAATTACTTTCGACTTTCACGCGCGTTACCGCGTCGTCCTCTTAAAAATTGACGAGCTTGCTGCTCTGAAGCAAAATCGCGGCGACGATCTGCATGTTTATAAGTTTGCTATTATGAATATCGCTTCCGAGATTGCTCATAACGATTATCGCGTAGAAACTGTCGACATGGATGCCGATTATGTCATCATGCTTCTAGGCCGGCCCGACGAATCCGATGAGCTTGATGACGAGATGCTTCGAAACACGCTTGCCAAAATTCAGCGTTCCTCGTTGGACTTTTTGAAGATTGGTCTCTCGATTACGTATAGCCCTGAGGCCTTTCAGGCAGAGCAGCTCTCTACCCATTACAAGCTGGTGAAGGAAGCATCGCAGCATCGCTTGTTCTATGGTCTTGGCTCTTTAATTAACGGACAGGATATCATAGCTCTGAAATCGAAGGAATATATCTTCCCTGCTGACAAAGAGCGGAAATTGACCGATGCCTTAATGACCTCAAAGACCGAGGAAGCCAAAAAACTGTTTGCAGAAATCGTACAGGAAACGGCGCAATATCCGATCCATGTCGTTCAGCTCGCCATCTCGCATCTAACGATGACCGTCAACAATATCTTGTTTACGATTCAGAAAAACAACAGTCTGGACGTAGAAGCGAGCTTGAGCATCCATATTCCAACGCCGGATCATTTTGAAACGATTAATGAGCTTAATGAAGTTTTCTTCTCCTTGTTCGATGACATTCAAATGAAGCTTTCCATGAAGCGCTCCACCAAACAAGGTGATTTAATTCGCAAGATTAATGATCTTATCCAAAAGGAATACGCAAATCCGAATTTGAGTCTGAACTGGATTGCTGATGAATTAGACATGTCATCCATCTATTTGAGCCGGGTATATAAACAGCAGACGCTGGCTACTATTGTTGATGTCATTAATAATGTACGTATGGAACGTGCGAAGGAGCATTTGGAGAATACCGATTTGTCGATCGTGGATATCGCGGTAAAGAGCGGCTATACGAGCAGCTCCTACTTCCACAGAATGTTTAAGAAAAGCTTTGGCGTAACGCCTTCCGATTATCGTAAAACGAAGCTTGGCTAACACTTTCTGCTATCTGCGAATAATCGCAGCTCAATTAGATTCTTTATAATTTACCCCTTTCCTTTGCTTTATATAGAGCAGAAAGGGGTATTTTATTATATTAGGCTAGTAATGCGTGATCTCAACAAAGAGCAGTAGTATAAAGCCAGGTTTATTGATAAATGAGTAAAGTTCAGTTAGCATGTTGGTGAAGGCTATTTTAGTATATGGGGGTACAATGGAATGAAACAAAATAAATATGATGATTCAACTTTTTTCTCACAATATAAGGAAATGGCTCGTTCCACCCATGGACTTGAAGCTGCGGGAGAGTGGCATGTATTCAAATCCTTACTGCCAGACTTAAATGGTAAAAGCGTACTTGATTTAGGCTGCGGCTTCGGCTGGCATTGCCTCTATGCTCGTGAACAGCAAGCAGGCTCAGTCGTAGGTGTTGATATATCCGAGAACATGCTGCAAAAAGCTCGGGAACAAACGAATGACGCCGCCATTACCTACATACAAATGCCGATTGAAGATATCGCATTCTCAGATTCTCAATTTGATATCGTTATCAGCTCATTAGCTTTTCACTATATCGAATCTTTTGATACCCTGTGCAAGAAGATACATGCTTGTCTAAAGCCGGGAGGCTCCTTCATTTTTTCAGTGGAGCATCCTATATTCACTTCCCGCGATGAACAAGATTGGCATTATGATGACCATGGAAACCGTCTGCACTGGCCAGTTGATCAATATCAGACAGAGGGCTTACGCAAAACCTCCTTTCTAACCGATAATGTGATTAAATATCATCGCACCGTTTCAACATATATGAACGACGTGATTAGCTCTGGCTTTGAGTTAAAAGCTATTAAGGAACCAATGCCTTCAGAGGAAATGATGAATAACCCGCTGATGTTTGATGAGAATCGCAGACCGATGTTCCTGATTATCTCAGCACAAAAAGCTTCCAACTAGCATAGAAACATCGCACTTATGATGCGACTCAATCGCCGATTGTTTCCATTCTTAGGTGTAATGGGCGCTTGAGTCGCGTTGGCTTCACCCTAACCAGCCCAGATGGCGTTGAATACACAAAATAGCATTCAAACGTGTGGAAAATCACAAAATAAGCGGCGCTGAGTTCGTTAGATTGGAAAACAGGCCGATTTATCGCAAATAAGGTGTCTGGTGTTCGTTACGCGATTGTAGAATTCAGAATTCATCTTTGAATGACGATGGTTGGGTCTGAAGCATTCGTTTTGCAGATTGCGTCGTGTGGTTTGCGGTTTGCGGTTTGTGGTTTGTGGAGGCAAATGTTCCATCGGCAACAAACCAATTAAAAGTAAAATGGCTGCCTTACGGCAGCCATTCGTATGATTAGGTCAATTAAAACCTTATGGTTGGCCTTTTTAATATAACCAAAGTGTAATAGCACACTTAGGAATTATTCGTTTATTTTTCTATGCTAACCAGTGTGCTGGACGAGTAAGGGTCGGAGGAATTTTGGTATCTGCATTCCCTTTGGCTGCGTTAAGCTGAAACTGCGTGAGAAAGAGACTTTTTGAGAGGTTTGCGCCACTGAGGTCAGCGTCTCGAAAATCAGCTCCGATAAGGTCAGCCGCTCTAAGATCAGCATCTCTGAGGTCCGCAGCAATCAGATAAGATCCCCTTAAGTTTGCTCCGATAAGATCAGCACCTCTAAGCTTAGCTCCAATGAGATCGGCGCCTCTTTCGTAGGTCTTCTTACGGCCTCGAGTGTTACTCTGCTTATTCGCACGAATGGCTTCCTCGCGTACAAGCTCACTTGCTTTAAGAAGCAGCTTGTTGATTTCCATGCGATGTGCTGACACATTCAATTCCAACAGTGAATCTGGGTTCAGACGAGTGAACCGTTCTGTCTCTTCGAGCATAAATCTAAGCTCATCGTAAATCGATTGTGTCGTTTCCCGTGCAAGCGCCTCGTTTAAATACCAAAGCAGCTCATAGAGTTGCCGCATGACTCGGAATGCCTCGAACATTTGCTCCGCGGTATTTGGCATCTGCCGCCAATCTTGTCCGCCATAGGTCACCTGAGAAACCTGTTGTCCAGCTCCAAAACAATCGTAAACTGTACAACCTTTAAATCCCCGCTCCCTAAGACTATGATGAATACCGCAGCGAAAGTTCGATTGCAAATTGCTGCAGGGCTGACCCGCATCTTTATCGACTGCAAAGTATATAGAAGCTGTGAACGGCAATGAAACACAGCATAAACCAAAACAATTCTCACAGTCAGCATGCAGGCCGCCTCTATTCCATTCAGGAATGGATTGTGAAAATTCGTGTATCACAGTCAATGTGAGACCTCCTAACCAATACTTGGTGCAGTTAAATGAACTTTCATCTATATAAACAGATTGTTTTTATCCTAGTTCTTATATCCTATTACTGTAAATTCCTTCCGTCAATACCGACAGCAGCGTATGTGCAGGGAAAAAATTATTTAAAATAAACTTTACCAAAATAGCAGAAGTTTCGTATCGAAAAGATATATTCTCACATGAAAAAAGGATACAGATCACGGCAACGTGTCTGCATCCCTTTTTATAAATTTATCCACTTATCATTTACCAGGCAAAAACTCTGTCGTAAATATCTCCTTGGCGTCGAACTTATTTTTGAGCAGCCCTAGATCAGCAAGCTGATTGATCAGCGTCGACCAACGCTCCTCTGTCATATAGCCAAATCCATGCTCGGCAGCATCCCCGCCATAAACAAATTCCTTCTGAGCTTGATCCTCAAAATCGATCGCATCAAGGTCAATATTCGGATTAGCTTCATGAATAGCGGCATTCACTTCCTTGGAAGTATCCTTATAAGACATCCAGCCCTCGGAGAAGGCAGCGACAAAATTTCCAACGGTCTCTTTATTTTTCTCCAAATACTCTTTTGTGACGAACAATACGACATTGTATGGATTATAACCTGATTCTGATATTAGCAATGTTTTTGTTTTTACGCCTTCCTTCTCCATGAAGAATGGCTCTGAAGTTAGGAATGCTTGAGTGACCGATTCTGGATCAGCAAGAAAATTGACATGCTGGCCAGTGTAGGTCATTTCTTTTGCTCCGCTCAAATCATATTTGCTCTTTAAAAAGTCCCAATACGTAATGCCCGGCTGAATAAATACGGTTCTGCCATTGAGGTCCTCGAAGCTATTTACCTCTGCACTTTCTTGAAACATGAATGCTTGCGGACTGCCTTGAAGCGCCGCTGCTACGACAACCAAATCAATCCCCTGATTTTTAGCGATAACGATTTGGTCCGCATGAGCAAGACCGAATTCCGCTTTTCCAGAAGCGACGATTTGTACAGCTGAAACCTGCGGGCCTCCCGGCTCAAGCGTAACATCAAAACCATGCTTCTCAAAAATCCCCTGCTCCTTGGCCGCATATACCCCGCCATGCTGTGCCTTCGGGAACCAGTTCAGAACAAGCTTTGCTTTCTTCGTTTCTACAGGAGCTTTGGGCTCTTCTGTAGCAGCCGTTTCTGCTGTTGGTGAATTCTCTGTTGTACTTGCCGGTGTGTTATTTCCAGACTTCCCTCCACATGCTGCGAACAAGACCATCATTAGCGTTAGCGATAAAGCAACTCCCCCGAATTTCATCCATTTCTTCATTTTGTCTCTCCTCCACTTTTTCTATTTATTTTCTTGTCTTCATCGCGGACTCATGCCATGAGCCCAGTACTCGCTTAGAGATCATGCTGACGATGAGATAGAAGCTGATGCCTAAAATAGCTGAAGCAATACCGCAAGCAAATAAAAAAGGTGTTTTCATCTGTACAGCAGCTATCGTAATGGCGTATCCGAGCCCGCCTTTGCCGCCCCCGATTCCTGCCACATACTCCCCTACAATGACTCCGACAATCGATAGGGTACACGATATTTTCAAACCAGCCATGATGTAAGGCATTGCTGCAGGAAGGCGAAGCTTCCACATTTTTTGCCACTTTGATGAATTGTAAAGCGTGAACAACTCATCCATATTGGAATCCACTGAATTTAATCCCATTAATGTATTGGAGACTACAGGGAAAAATCCGATTAAAAAGGAGATAACGACAATAGAATTGTAGCCGGCGCCAAACCAGATCACGACAAGCGGCGCTACAGCAACAACGGGAATGGTCTGAAGAATAATGGCGTATGGATAGATGCTTCGCTCCATAATGAGTGAACTGGCAAGTAAAATGGAGATAAAGATACCGATCACCGCGCTAAGCAAAAAGCCTACTACCGACTCCAAAACAGTAATGCGCACGGCTTCCCACAAAATAGACCAGTCCTCGATTGCTGCTTTCAACACATCCGTCGGTTTAGGGAAAATAAAAGGCTTCATGCCAAGCCAAGCAGGAATGAGCTGCCAGAGCGCCATGACAAGAACAAAGGCCACAATCGGTCCTAGATAATAATGTTTGAATGTATATCCGAAATTTCGGCTTGTTTTCTTCACAACAACAGGCGTCTCAAGCTTAGGCTGCAAGGTTTCGAATGATGAGATCGACATTAACCCAGCTCCTTCCGATGAGTGCCATGCTCCAAATAAGTTGAGGCAAGCTCAACATATTTACCGAAATCCCGCTCGGTTCGCATGCCAAGCGTCCTTGGATAAGGCAGCCGCACATTAATTAAAGCAGATAATTTTCCTGGACGTGCCGACATGACGGCAATCTTGGAGGATAGCAGAACCGCTTCAAACACATTGTGCGTCACGAACAAAACGGTCATTTTCTCACGTTCCCATATGTCAAACAGCTCCATTTGGAGGGTTTGCCTTGTAATTTCATCAAGCGCTGCAAAGGGCTCATCCATGAGCAGAAGCTTTGGCTTCGCTGCTAAAGCGCGGGCAATGGAAACTCGCATTCTCATGCCCCCAGAAAGCTGCCTTGGATATGCTTTAAAATGGTCCTTTAAACCAACCATCTCCAGCACTTGTTTAGCCGCTTCTTTATTTTCTTTCATATTTCCTCCTCTGAGCTCCAGAGGTAAAATGACATTGTCCAGCACAGTACGCCACGGCAATAAATTAGCTTCTTGGAATACATAGGCAATATCGTTCGACTCACGGATCAGCTGCTTCGGCTCCTTGCCATTAACCAGTACACCACCAGAGGTTGCCTCCTCCAGCCCTGCTACCATTCGAAGCGCAGTAGACTTTCCACAACCAGACGGTCCTAGAAAGCTGATAAACTCTCCCTCTTTTATGGAGAAATGAACCTCACTTAACGCGATGGTCCCAGTATTATATATTTTACTTACATGGTTAAAGGCTACGATTTCTTTCCCTGCCGCATCATTCACATCGTCTCCCCCTTTTCCGCTTAACAATCGTCAGATCATATTGGTTTTTATGTTAATTTATATKACATATCATCATTCGAAATACCTATGAACAATAGCTAAGTTAGCTAAAATTAGGCGTTCTTCATTGTGCATTTCAAATAAAAGTAACTTGAATGCGTTATATTCATGGTGTTCATGGCGAAAATAAAGTCATTTATGTTATAAAACCTAACTTAACTGACTATTTTTATAAAATGCAAACAAAAAAAGTGATCATCCAAAAAAAATCAGATGATCACTTCTAAATAATTAGCAGCATTAACATGTCCACTATGTGCGTTGATTGTGGAGATGGACAAGCTTTCTTTTCCACTCCTCTTCCCGCTCGCGTTCCACAGATTAGAACTCTTAATCCATGACTGCATTGGGCATTATCATTGAATGCAAGTGGCGAACATTCAGCCAACACACGTAAATAGGCAAACTAAAAAAGCCGAGCAGCAGTTATATCCTGCACAGGCTCGACTTTTGATTATGGTTAGTTAAGATTAATATCATTATTCCCAGCGGGTCAACACGATTGGACCTTCCTTCGTAATCGCCACGGTATGCTCAAATTGCGCCGCCCATGCCCCATCTCTAGTCCGAGCCGTCCACCCATCCTGTGCTATATATACGTCGGCTCTTCCTGCTGTAAGGATCGGCTCTATCGTTATCACCATGCCTTCTTCAAGCAAGATCCCCTGACCAGGCAAGCCATGATGCATCACCTGAGGAAATTCATGCATGCTTCTGCCGATGCCATGGCCAACAAAAGCTGTTACTACCTCAAAACCAGCTCTTTCCGCTCTTCTTTGAATCGCGTATCCGATATCTCCCAATCGATTGCCTAGCACAGCTTGCTTTATTCCATCTTTTAACGATTGCTCTGCTGCAAGGAGCAGCTTTTCTGTGGCCATATTCGTCTTGCCAATCGCATAGGTCCATGCTGAATCAGCCTTCCATCCGTCCAAATCAGCCACCATATCAATCGTAACAATATCACCAGCTTCCAGCGGCTCAGAGTCTGGAAAGCCATGGCAAACAACCTCGTTAACGGAGGCACACGTAGCAAATGGATATCCTTTATAGCCTTTCTGCGCCGGAGTCGCCCCTCGATCCAGCATGAACCGCTCAACAAACCGGTCAATCTCCTGCGTGGTGACACCCGGCGCTATCCGTTTCGAGAGCGCTTTGTGACAGGCAGCGACAATACGGCCAGCTTTGCGAATGCCCCGAATATGTTCCTTCGTCTTCAAATCCACTGCCATGTGTGTACGTACCTCCTTAAGGTTTTACGTAAGTAAAATCCACCTCGAAAGCATAAGCCCAGGTTTTACGATAGTAAAATCCACTTCGAAAGCATAAGCCTAGGTTTTACGATAGTAAAATCCACTTGCAAGCGTATCCCGCCTATAACAACGAGTAGATTTGTCTATGTATAACTTATTCGAGAAAAGGGAGACACATGCCCATCAGATATGACGAAATTATGATCATAATTCAAATAAAACCTATATTCTCATCAATAATCGAGACGGTAGTCAATGATCTTGTTATTCACAAGCAGCTTCGTCCCTTCAATACTCCTGATACCATCAGAAGAAACAATAACAACGAGCACAGCAGAGTCAGCAGGTATTGCGATCATCGTTTCACCATTGCTATTTTCGCAGAAATAAGAATGAGTTATTGCATCATAGACATCACATGCTTCCGCGCCAAGCTCCAAGCTCACATGTTTCTCTTCTTCATAAGGGTTATAGTACAGGTACGTTGGATAGGCATCATCTCCGAAATAATCCGTTCGCAAACAGTCCAAACGCAAGATAGCAGGAATATTCGTATAAGATATAATTCCTCCGAATATACCGACATGAGAGGAACCATAGAGACCGAGGTCGATGGATCCCCAGCTGTAACGAATTGCATCACCTGTCGCATAGGGACTTTGATGATCCCATTTTTTCCGCAATCCTTCATAGGCAATAACGTGTTTCGGATCACTTCGGAAGAAATGGCAGGATTGTTGAATGGCCGGCAAGGCGTCTGGATAAAACAACCTGGCATTATTGGCAGCATTCAGCATCCACTTCCCAATATCACGGGCAAACCTTGCATCATATCTCACAAGCGGAATCAAGGATGCCGCAAGAGAAAATGTATTCGCTGCAAATGCGTAACCGCTTGAATCCTCATGATATTCATTAGATGCATTATCCTGCATCTGATCCCAGCGCTGACCGAAGTCCGTCAAGCTTCCGCAAAGACCGTGAGCATCGTACTCTCCCCAGCGTTCGGAAATAACCCCCCAGCCAGAACGGCATGCGCTATCGCCGTCAAAGCACCAGTTCAGCATTTTTGCAACGTCGTATTCATAACCTAGCTCTGCATTCATCCGAGCTGCGGTGTAAGCTCCATAAGGCAATAAAATCTCATAAAAAGGATTATCGGTTGACCGCTGTAAAAAATCCATGCACCATTCTGCTGCTTGCAGATGACGAGGGTCTCCCCATTTGGCATAAGCTGTATACTGTATCCATGCAATGCCTGCCGCCGCTTCCGGCTCCTTCCACTTGCCATTATCGACTGGCTGCTGAAGCTTGAAATCATAAGATAAATGATTAAAATCAGCCGCTCCATCTTTACCGCCTAATATATAGCAAGCTTCATACCATTTATCTGCTGTTTGCTGCATTATGGACTCTAGCCTGCCAACACTGGGGTAAAAATGTGCGAGCGAGTAAATAAGAATATGAGGATAAACCTCATACCAGAAGCTGCTTCCCGAATTCGCATCGGTACGATTTAAGACTAAATTCTCACCGTTATCTGTATTGTAATAGCTTTCACACATTTCCACCCAATTTTGTCCGTTTTGGTCACTTTTATCAATCCCAGCTATCGTTGCACCCAGCACAGCAGTCACGCAATTGATCGCCTCATGATTGGAAGCCTCCCTTGAAGCTCCAATATAGGACGGGAGTGCAAAAGTTGCCCTTCCCGTGTTTTTACCTGTCTGATCCCACCAAATGAGTGGAAGAAAATCACCAGCGGCTTCAAAATTAAAGATTAGCTCGTCATAGTCAACTGCGACCTGTTTCCAGTCTCTCATATGGAAGGGGGTAGGCATGCTCGGCATATGTTCCACTTTTCGAATCATAGTGTTGACACCTTTCTAGGTAAAATTAATCAAGATAGCGGTTTTATCGTCTGATTTTTTAACACGCGGAAAACGAAGGCACTGTGGATCACCTTCTTCAAGCCCAATAAGATGCTGAATGTAGCCTTCAAGTCCCATAGCCGATACAAGACGTGCGGTTTCCTCCGCATTTGCCGGCTCGTGGCCGCTTGGCTTCGCCTCATATAAACCGTCTGACATAAGCAGCAGCGTTTTTAATTTAATATAATTTATTTTCCCACTCTCCAAAAATCGAGACAAAGCAGGATCACCATTAAGTACAGCATAACCTTCCTCCGTGTTAGCGGTATGACGACCGCTAACGATTTGAGGTTTTACGTAAGCCCATAAGTCTTCGCTAGATCGTAGACCACCTTCAATTCCTTCCGCCCAAAGCGCTCTTGTCTTATTGTCCACATGTGCGAGTTGATCATGCGTGACGGTTCGAACTGAGCCATCCTCATACTCCGCTATCAGCATACAATCGCCTGCTTGCGCGTATTCTATGAAGTGATCGTCCAAACGAATCAGAATGGCGCATGCTCCCCACAATTCTTCCTTGCAATCCGCGTCAATGCCTTGCCTCGTCATCTCTTCGCGCAACTTACGATTTGCTTGCAGCAACGCTTCCTCCGGACTCCATTCTTTGTTCGGGAGGTTTTGCATGCCTTGTAAATAATCAGATATGATTTGGGCAGAATAATAACCGCCAGTCTCGCCGTTCTCACCCTTAAAGGGCACAAGCGAGGTTGCACCGTCAATGACTCCATACATATTTAGAGAAGGATTTATAACGAGCGCATCCTCGTTCCAAGGGCTGCTGCCTTTTACAGATATCTTAGTTAGCTTCACGACTTTTTTTCCTCCTCATCATAAATCCGAGTACAAGACCCCCTGTTACCACAATAGCTAGGATTGCATACAGCCACATAGACAGACTGTCGTCCTCCTCATAAGAAAGCTCGAATGAACGAACGCCCATATTCGCCTTCTCAGCTCCTTCCGCAAGAAACCACAATTGCATCTCCACCGTTTCATCTTGCTTAAGATCAGGATAAGCAGCCAGTATCTCATCTTTTAATTGGTAGGAAACCGTGCCCGTTTCTTTTGATGGAGCTTGGATACTCACCCCTTCGGGTTTTCCGCGTAAATAAARCATAAGTGACCATTGATCCGTAACGTTCGCTATGTCAACCGTTAAGATTGGATTCTTGGAAACATCGACTGTCATGAACGGTGAACTGATACCTCCTCGATTAAGGATACTGTCCTCCTGAATAATCGCCGTTTCTTGATCAATAACAACGCTGCCTTGAAGAGAAGGCGCCGCTTGCCAGTCTATCATTGAAGCTGCGTCTTTCTGACCCGCCCATTGCTCCTCATGAAGAGGTGCATCGTCTTGATAAAACATATCTACACGTTGGAATTCAGCTTTTGCGCCTTCCTCGCCCGCAACAATTAACCACATTTCTACATCCTGGATCCCCAAATATGCAAGATCCGGATGCATCCGGCGCATTTCCTTCATGACATCCAATATAAAATGACCGGTTTCCGTTCCGTCCGGCTTCACATAAAAACCCCACGGCTCATCTTTCACATGAATTTGCAGTGCCCATTTTGAACTGACATTTTCAACATCCACAATCGCAAAAGGTTTTCTGCTAAAATCCAACTGGAATGTCGGACTAGTTACTCCCCCGTACCCTCCAGCTTCATTATTCTCAGTTACCATAACCTTGCCTTGCTCAGCAAACGCAATTCCGGGCATGGCTTCAATAGGCTTCCATTCCGCCAAGCTCTCTGGTCCAGCCGTCAAAATGGATTCGCCGCCTTCGTTGCGAACAAACAACTCAACCTCCGCTTTGTCGCTCTTGTTAGCAGAACTCTCAACCACTGCTTCAAGTCTGTGGAAGCCGTTCGCAAAAGCGGCAGTATCCAGCTCAAAAGGGACTGGCAGCGCAGCTCCGCTGAAGATCTCCTTGCCTGCGAATGTGAGCGTCAGTTTTTTTTGAGTTTGCTCCATTGGCACGGCGGTTTCCACATCAAGCTTTAGCTTGCCGCTGACAAGCTGCTGCTTTTGCAACGTAAGAATATTAACCGCTGGTTTGGCTGCAGGCGCTACGAAAACGTCATTAATGCGTGTCTGCTGCTCCTTCGATGAAATTACTCCACCTGCTGGAACGATAACGATGACTGCTGCCGAGTCGCCGCTCATGCTAAGCGTCGTCTTCTCCTTCACATCACTCGCCACAATACTTCCTGTAACCGAGTCATATAGATCAACAGGCTTGCTGCCCAAGCCGGCGATTTCGACCTTCTGTTCCGTCTCATAAGGATTATAATACAGAAAAGTCGGGTATGCCTCTTGATGGAAATAATCTGTTTTCAATACATCGATTTTCAAAATGCCTTCCACATTCGTTGTCTCGATTAAGCCTCCTAGATATCCGGCAAATGATCCGCTATAGAGTGAGAAATCGGTATTCCCCCATGCATAAACCGTCGGGTCGCCGCTTGCGTAGGGTGATTTTCCTTTAAGCTCTTTTCGCAATCCCTCATAAGGAATGACATGCTGCGGATCTCCCTTCCAATCTGATCCGGATTGAAGCTCTAATGGAAGCTCATCTGCATAAAACAATCTCGATTGATTAGCTGCATTAAGCATCCACTTTCCTATATCGCGAGCATAACGCGGATCATATCGAACAACCGGAGCAAGTGCCCCGAACGCTGCAAATGTGTTCATAGCAAAGGCATAACCGCCATTATCGTTAAGACTGCCTAACAAGCCATGGGCGTCATAATCTCCCCATTTCTCTGTAACTGTCCCCCAGCCATTCCTCGCCTTGCTGCCGCCGTCGAATACCCAGTTAATCATTTTGCTGACATCATATTGTTTGCCTTGCTCCGCATTCATCTTTGCGGCTATGTATGGAGCTGAATAAAGCAAAACCTCATAAAGCGGATTCTCCTGCTGCCGCTCCAAAAAATCCATACTTAGCTCTGCCGCCTTCAAATAACGAGAATCGCCGAATTTCGAATAAGCCATATACATCAGTAAGGCTGCTCCTGCAGCAGCATCCGGCTCCGTCCATTTCTCATTTCGGAATGGCTCCATTTTGTGAAAATCAAAGGCCGTGTAATTAAAATCCGCTCTTCCGTACTTTCCGCCCAGCTCTTGAATGGCCGCCTCCCACTTATCCGCAGTGTCGCGCATGATTTCCTCTGCATTCTCGACTTCAGGATAATAAGAGGTCAAAGCATAAAATAATACATGAGGCAGCAATTCATACCAAAACGTCTGACCGCTTACTGTTTTCGGATTGTTCAAAATAACGTTTTCGCCATTGTCCTTATTATAAAAGGTTTGCAGCATTTTAACGTAATCATGTCCGTTTTGGTCACTCTTGTCGATGCCGACCAGCGTTGCGCTCAGCACCGCAGCCATCATGTTTATCGCTTCCTGTGAACCGTCCGCTCCCTGCGAGAATTTGCCTACATACGACATAAGTCCAAACGTATTTCCATCCAAATTATGATGTGTTCGATCCCACCAGCCTACCGGCAAATACGGCCCTTTTTTCGTAAAATCAAATACGAACTCATCATATGCGAGTGCTGTCTTCCTCCAATCCTTCATTAAGTAAGGCTCTGGAATATTAGGCATTTGATCAATCTTATTTATCCGCTTTTCTACCATGCGAGGAGACTTCTGCTCCTGCTTCTGCTCCTGCTTTTGCTCACCTGCTGCGCGTGCGCTCTCCCCCCCTATTTCTCCCAAACCTATGCTTCCTATCAGTATGGCTAATGCCACAACTAAGCCTTTTCTCAACATGAACAACTCTCTCCCTTCACCCTTCTTATAAAAAACACCCGCCGTTACAGGAGTGTTTCCACTCCATTGGCGGCAGGTGTTTCTTCAAGTTAATCCTATAATTGAATAAAATTATTTTACAATCGTGTTAATTTTATCGATAGTACTCTTCACGGCTGTATTCACGTCTTCACCTTTTTCGATCGCTTGGGTCAACTTCTCCCAAATCGCCCCATCAATTTCACCCTGCTTCGGTTGATTGTTGAAGCCCCGAGCTACTTCAGATGCTTGTCGAATAGTTTCAACTGCATATTCTTTTTCTGGGCGGCTTGTTTTAATAAGATCAAAACCGCTTTTTGTAGGCGCTACTACTTTCCATTGATGAATGGCATTTGTCATATCTACTAATGCTTTTGTCGCAATCTCCGGGTTTTTCGTGGAGCTTGCCATTGCCGTAACTCCGATCCAGCTGAAGGTTACTCTCTCTGTTCCTTGCGGAGGGACAACCATACCGACTTTGAAGGTTGACGTTTTTTCGAAATCATCGCCTGCACCTCCTACAAACATAGCTACTTTTCCTGTTTTGAACATATCGCCGTTACCCATAGAATCAGCTTGGGCACGCGCTGGAGCTATACCTGATTTGATAATGGATTGATACATTTCCAAACCTTTAATCGATTCTGGAGAATCCAAAGTGATCTTCCCTGTTTTATCAAAGACATCGCCGCCATAAGACCACGTGTACATCGCAGTTGGGATATTGTTCAGCAAAGCGCCCCATTCACCGTCTTTTGTCAATTGTTTGCCGGCTGCAATAAAGTCATCCCACGTCCAGTCATTTGTCGGAAGCGCAACGCCTGCTTTTTCAAACATATCTTGATTGTAATAAAGCATATACGGTTGAGAAATCCACGGCAGTGCATACAATTGATCTTTGTATTGGCCTACATCAATTGTACCTTGGAAATAATCGTCAGCTTTATAATTGCTTAATCCAGACAAATGCTCATCCAGCGGAGCGATAGCGCCTAAGCTCGCATATTGAGCAATATATTCTTGGGACAACCACATGAAATCAGGAGCCTGTTTACCTGCAATCATCGTTTGCAGCTTCTGATAGTAGTCTGCCGGAATGCTTTGTACTACGATTTCATAATCTGTCGCGCTTGTATTCACCTTCGCTACCAAGTCTTCAAATTCTCTGAGCTCTTCCGCTCCTGCCCAAGTCGCTACTTTCAGCTTTACTTTTCCAGCAGGCTGATCGGTGCTTGCTGGTTCTTTGTCAGGAGCGTTGCTGTTATTTGAACCGCCGCATGCAGCCAATACAACCGATAATGCCAGCACCATCGCGAGAAGAAGTCCAAACCTTGCAGTTACATTCTTTTTCATGTGTAAGTTCCCCTTAATTTATATTTGAAATTGATTCCGACAGCTTCGTCTAGAACCAAGCTTCATTCTAATCACCAATGTTTACCCCTTAATGCCGCTTAATTTCACGCCTTCTACAAAATGCTTTTGAGCGAGGAAGAAGACGATAAGCACCGGAAGAAGAGCCAGTATCGATCCTGCCATAAGCGGCCCCCATTCAACCTTCATAACCCCTTTGAACATAGATAGACCAAGTGTCAAAGTGAATTTATCTACATCGTTCAAATAAATCAACGGACCAAGCAAATCGTTCCAACTTCCTTGGAAAGAGAAAATACCGATCGTAACTAATGCTGGAATAGATAAGGGAAGGAAAATTTTCAGAAAAATTGTAAAGCTGCTTGCCCCATCGATAACAGCTGATTCCTCCAGGTCCTTCGGAACCGATAGGAAGAACTGACGGAGCAGAAAGATAAATACCGGTGCCCCGCCAAAAAAACCAGGCACAACAAGCGGCAGAATTGAATTGCTCCAACCGATTTCGCTAAAACCGATAAACACCGGAATCATCGTTACTTCGCCTGGAAGCATGATTGTGGAGAGCACGAGCATAAACCATATGTTCTTACCTGGAAAGTTGAACCTTGCAAACCCATAAGCTACGAAGGCAGAAACAAATACATTAGACAGCAGTTGGAAAATTGTGATGACGAGCGTGTTCTTAAAAAGAACAAAAAAGTTGATTTCTGTTATTGCCCTCGAATAGTTTTCCCAGTGAAGCCCATTCGGTAAAAACTGAGGGGGGATTTGAAAAATGACATCTCCTGATTTTAATGATGTAGAAATCATCCAAATGAGCGGAAACAAGGTGCTAATGGCGAAGAGCCCGAGCAAGAGGTATAACACCACACTTCGCAAAATCCTCTTCTTCTTTCTTCCTATCCCGTAAGAGACCATTCATTTCACCTTCCTTTCCGCTTTTTTGTTTTGGCTTCACTCTCATAGTAAACCCAAGCTGAGGATGACTTAAATGCGATCAGCGTAAGAATCATGATAATGACGAACAATATCCATGCCATTGCCGTTGCATAACCCATTTTGAAAAACTTGAACGCATTCTCATAAAGGTAGATCATATAAAAACGTCCCTCATTGTCTGCCCCGCCGATAATATAAGCATCACCGAACTTACGCATCGCACCAACTATACCCATAATGAGGTTGTAGAAAATGACCGGGGTCAGCATCGTTAACGTAATATGCTTGAATTTCTGGAAGGCATTAGCCCCATCAATATCAGCAGCCTCATACAAATGTCCGGGGATATCTTGCAGACCGGCTAAATATGTAAGCATGCCGCCTCCCGCGCCCCATACCACCATCATTAAATAAGATGGCATAACGAGCGATCCTTCTGTTAACCAGCCAAGCGGAGCTATACCGACCTTGGAGAGCAGGAGATTAATAAGCCCAAAGTCCGTATCCAGTATCCATTTCCACAGCAAGGAGATAGATACCCCAGAAACGATAGCCGGCAAATAGAGTGCCGTTCGAAAGAAATAAACCCCTTTCACTTTTGTATTGACCAAAATTGCGATAAGCATTGAAGTCGCAATGCCTAATGGGACGGAAATGATAGCAAATCTTATCGTCACCCACAAAGCTTTGCGGAAATCTTCATCCTTGAACAAATCTACGTAGTTTCCAAAACCGATGTATTTTGGTTTATTGAACGTATCCCACTCGGTTAAGCCAACATAAAAAGCAAAGATGAGCGGTGCGACTGTAAATATAAGAAATCCAATGATCCACGGAGATATATAGATATAACCCGTAAATTTTTTTGACCGCACATTCTCTCCCCCTATAAATCATTTATTCGGGTCAGCATGACAGCTAACCAAACAAGATGAATTGTAATGTGAAATGTAAACGTTTTATATCTATATTTTAGATTACTTTCTCGTTTTGTCAACATTATTTTATTGAAAATAATTACTCAATACAAGCATTTGTAATGTATTTTTGTAATGTTTAGTCATGTACATATGACTTTATTAAGTAGCTTTATCTTATTCTGAGTAAAATACAAAGAGAAAATAATAAAGAAAACAGTCTGTTCGACTGTCCTCTTCCTTCATTCTTCATTTACTCATATACGAGGCTGTCCAATATTTCCTGTAGACTGAGCTCAGCGCAAGCCATTGAAGTATCAGCTACGCCATAATACATTCTCACGATATCCCCGTCCACAACAACCCCGCAGGAAAAAACGACATCTCCAAAAAAGCCTTTCTTTTCATAATCAGCCTCTGGCTCCAGAACAGGCGCTGCCGAACGCGCGATCACCTTCTCTGGATGCTCCAAATCAAGCAGCACAGCTCCCATGCAATAACGATGTTCCATCGTCGCTCCATGATATAATTCTAGCCAGCCTTTATCTGTTTTTATCGGTACCGCCCCTCCGCCGATCCGGCCGCTATCCCACATGCCTTGCCTCAAGCCAAGCAAATGCTTGTGATTTCCCCAATAAAGCAAGTTGTCCGACTCTGCAATCCAGATTTCCGGCGTGCCGATGCTCTTCATCGTTGGACGATGAAGAGCGTAATATTTGCCGCCAATTTTTTCGGGAAAAATAAGCACATCCTTGTTGTCTGGACTAAAGATCATCCCGTGATGAGTAACGTTACTAAAATCTCTGGTTGAAACCATCGATTCACCAATCCCTTTTGGCGAAACGACTGAGAAATAAATATAATAATCTTCTCCCATTTGCGTTACGCGAGGATCTTCCACTCCAAAAATTTCTTGGGCATTGGATGGGTAGATAAATGGCTCATTGTCTATCGTAAATCGGTGTCCGTCCTTGCTTCGTGCAATGCGCACATATGATATAGAAGTTAAATAAGCAAATGTAGCATTTTGTGTAACGTCTCTAACGACACGAGGATCTGAAAAGTCGTATCGCTCATCTTTCCGATCCAGCTCGACAAGATCAATTTTCCCAGTGCCCGTATTATAAACGGGTGCCAATACTTTATTCGGATCATCGCTTATTGGTTGTTCAGCAACTCTCAGAAGCAGCAATGTTTCGCCGTTATATTCAGCAACACCCGCATTAAAGGCTCCAATGACTTGAAAGCCCTTATGATATGGCTGTATATCGGCTGGCGTTATAATCGGATTTTCTTCATAGCGGTAAATATTCATCCCTCGTCCACCTCAAGCTCTTCAAATTTTAGAAAAGGATCTGGAATTGTAATTCTATGAGCCTCTGCATCGCTGATTCCGGCATATAAGTCAGCCATTCCATCGTTCCGTCTTACAAGGCCCCCACTGAAAACGACGTCAATCAAATCCGTTCTTTTGGCATCGCCTGGTAAAAAATTATCGCGAATCGCAATTAGTTCAATATCAGACAATTCACCCGTCATTGGATTTATAGCAAATACCATGGGGTAATAATGACGATCCTCTGCTTCATCAAAGCTAGCGATATGACCCAAAATTCCGATTAGTCCATTTGAAAGTACATGGATTTCATTTGCGCCTCCCCACTCTGTTTCGGTAAATTGCCCTTGCAGAAGCGGGGCTTCTTCCACTCGCTTAATAGTTAGCTCCTCTAAAGAAGCAGCCCGAACGAATCCAATTTTGCCGCGTCCACCCTTTTCACCCTGAGGTCTTGTAAATATGGCGACGCTTCCATCTGACAGCTGTGCTATGCGAAGATCCTTCATTCCATTAGGACCAGTAAAAAACAAAGCTAAATTTTGAAGATCATTGCCTTTGTACATTACCGTTCTCCATGCAAGCGCGCCCACATTGACAGGATGAGGATACACCTGTACACCGCCTAGAACAATTTCACCATCGATTCTCGTATAGAAGGGGTCTTGAAGCGTCAGCTTCGGCATTCCTTCTTTAGGCACCCATGCCCCATCCTGCTCTATGAAAAACATAACCTGAGAATGCTCACTGTCTCTGGACTCTACACGTCCAGCAATCACCAGCTCCCCTTGGTTTTCAAAAGGAGCTGTAATGTTATAAACATCACGTTCTCCAACGCCCGAAAAACGAAGCTTTACCGCGTCCTTAACCTGCTCATTTTTGTTTAAATATTCATTTAAGAGCGTTGCACAGACTTTAACACCATTTTTAATCAGCTTGGTCACACTATTTTCCCCTTTGCATGAATTTAATTTTTCCCTGCCCTAAAAATACAATTAACATTACTTATTTGTTTTGTAACGTTATAAATACAATTACTTAACATCGTTTAATTAATTTACACCCATTATTAACGACAAGAAATAAAAAGTCAATTAAAACTGAAAAAGTGAGAGATCCTTATAAAAACAGTTCCTTTTTCGTGTGGAGTGAGATATAATTTGTAACGTTACAAATTATTTGCATAATAGAGTATTATGCAATGGGAAAGGAACGGTGCTTTTGAAGCAGCAAAAAGTGACGATGCAAATGATTGCTGAAACTTTAAAAATCTCTAAAAACTCCGTATCGCAGGCTCTAACGGGGAAAGATGGGGTCAGCGAGGAAACCAGGCAGCTGGTAATACAAACAGCAGAACAACTGGGATATTCATACTCCGAAACCCGAAAAAAAAGACAATCCGAGCGGAGCGGAAGCATCGCTTTGATTGCATCGGACTTCGCTTTCTCACAAAGAAGCTTTTTTGGAGAAATTTATTTAACAATAGAGCAAGAATGCTCAAAAAACGGAATGACATTACAGATCCAGCCCATAAATCCTCATACCCGAGATCATCTTATTTTGCCGTCCTTTCTGCAAAACCAGACCGTTGACGGCGTGCTTGTTCTCTCACACATTAGTACGGATTATACGAATGCGATCTTAGCTACAGGCATTCCGACCGTACTAATTGACCATCATCATCCGAAAATCCATGCGGACTGTATCTTGACCAATAATCGCTTTGGAGGGTATGAAGCGGTACACCACTTAATCAATCTTGGCCACAAAAAAATTGGGTTCTTAGGAAACACCTCTTTCTCACCTAGCTATCACGAGCGACTGGAGGGCTACAACCTAGCTATGAACGAGGCTAATCTGGATATTAATCCGGAATGGTTGATAAAGGATATTGTCGAGGAGGCAATTGATGTAACCGACAAGCTATCAAAACTGTCTTCAATGCCAACAGCTTGGTTTTGCGTCAATGATGGGTTAGGATTTTTATTGATTTCCTCCCTGCAGCAAATGGGATTCAAGATTCCCGATGATTTCTCCGTTTGCAGCTTTGACAACGGGCAACTATCTCGGATCAATACGCCTACGACTACTACAATCGCTGTAGATTTAAGTAAATATGGCCGAAAAGCGTTTCAACAGCTCCTTTGGAGAATGAGCAATCCCGCAGAACCCTTCATTGAGATTCATCTTCCAACTACCTTGATCGAACGAGAATCGACAAGCCGGCTTTTGGACCATGATCGCTAAATCGCATTCTAAATACTAAAACAGCTCTTTTACGGGAAGGATCGCGTAAAAGAGCTGCTTTGGTTATATATTCATTAATCCATTAGTTGTTATTGGCAAGCAAAAACGCCTTCGGCGTCCTACATTCTTATATTTCAATAAAAAAGCTTTGCAAGCTGTCTTATATGACAGGCTGCAAAGCAATTATTCATGATGAGTCTAGCTGACCGAGGAGTTGATTCTGCACAATTCATTTTCCACCAATGTCGTTAATTCATCTTCGTAGCCCCCGGTAATCCGGTACTTGCGAATATACTCTTTAACAAATTTACGCGGGTCCTTGGGTTGAAAAATTCTCGTGAGTTCTTTCAGGCTTTCCTTGACTTCATTCTGGCTATGCTTCGCCATGAAATCTCCTCCCCTTTACGTTGGATGGTCGTCCTAAACAGCATTATACGAGACCGCATGCGGCGGTTACACCGCAAGAACCCCCACTCGGTGCAGGCAACTCCATGGCCAATGAGTCACAATGTTCGCATTTTTCTTACTATTATAACATTTAGGTTCAGAATATGAAAGTTAACAATTATTAATCTCTTGGCGCGGCTTTTTTGGATTTGGGCGGCTTCTTATGCTCAGAATCCCTTGCGGTTGTTATGCTAATTACGTTTGGAGGCGAGACATCAGCTGACTGGTGAGACGTAGATGAAAGCCGATCTTTACGAAACATTCTTAAATATGCGATCACGCCAATAATGGCGACCAAAATTCCGAATGCTAAAACCAATGTCGTTACCCAGCCCTGAACCATGTCCTCGCCTCCTTCCCCTATTACTTTTATCGGTATATTACGCTTAATTATTAGTTCTGTTCCACTCGATTTATTTTTCCATAATTAGGTATTATTATATCGTACCAGAAGCAAGCAATCAACTTGCGAAAATGTGAACTAAATGATCCGATACGCACCAATTCCGCAAACGAGCAGCTTGCCTGCGTCATCCTTGACCTGCGCTTGCAGCGTCAGTGTACGTTCTGTTCGGTGAACCAGTTCTGCTTCGCAAAGCAGCACGCCGCCCTTGGCGCTGGCGAGAAATTGTGTGTTCAAATTTGCTGTTACCGCGCTTTTCTCAGGTGCTGCTAGCATAACCACAAGTCCCATCGCATTATCCATAAGCGACATCAGTACTCCGCCGTGAACGATGTTTAGCAGATTAAGGTGCCGCTCAGTTGCATCTAGGCAAATGGCTGCTTTGCTTGCGTTTGCCTGAACGATTTCACAGCCAAGCAATCCCCAAAAGGTGGCTTGCGCACGTTCTGCGAGCCTAGTCAGATGACCGGCTTGATCTGCCTGTTGAACAAACCAATCCTCATCCATACCGCTCACTCTCCCTTCTTTTCCGCCTTTCTCGCCTTTTCAGCTTCCGCCTCCTCCTCCTGCAGTTTTCGACGAAGCACTTTGCCGACCATCGTTTTTGGAAGCGTTTCCCTAAAGGAATAGTGGTGTGGCACCTTATAGGAAGCGAGCCGCTCTCTGCACCAACGGTCAAGCTGACTGCTTGATACTTGCCAGCCCTCCTTAAACACAATAAAAGCTTTTACCGTTTCGCCTCTGTACTCATCCTTCACACCAATCACTGCCGCTTCCCTTACGGCCGGATGCTCGAACAGTACCTCCTCCACTTCACGCGGATAAATATTAAAGCCGCCTGCGATAATAACATCCTTAATTCGATCCATAATTGTAAAATATCCATCTTCATCCATCGTAGCGAGGTCGCCAGTATGAAGCCAACCATTCCGCAATACCTGATCCGTTTCAGCGGGCTTATTCCAATATCCTCGCATGACCTGTGGACCGCGAACAATTAATTCCCCAAGCTGGCCGCTAGGCAGTGTCTCACCACTCTCAGGATCGATCACTGCCGCATCCGTATCCGGAAAAGGTATGCCGATCGTACCGATTTTGCGTTTCTCCCATACCGGATTGGCATGTGTGACGGGAGAAGATTCCGACAAGCCATAACCTTCAACGAGCCTTCCGCCAGTTAAAGCTTCGAACTTCTCCTGCACCTCTAGCGGCAAAGCCGCTGATCCGCTAACACACACATTAATAGAAGAAAAATCGATTTTTGCAGCGGACTTATGATGGATGAGTGCGACATACATCGTTGGCGCGCCTGGAAAAATGGTAGGTTTCTGCTGATTAATCGTTTGCAGCACCGTCTCCACTTCGAAGCGCGGAAGTAATATAAGCGTTCCCGCACGCAGTACCGACATATTCATTAATACCGTTAATCCAAACACATGAAACAGTGGCAGCGCCGCTAAAAATCTCTCTTTGGCATCCTCCGCTTTATAGCACCAAGTAGATATTTGTATCGTATTGGCAACGAGATTGCGATGAGTCAGCATCACACCTTTTGGCGTTCCTGTCGTGCCGCCTGTATATTGCAGCGCCGCGAGATCAGACCCTTTTGCCGAATCAGGCAGGCTCATATCCGTATGCTTTGCTGCAAGCAGCTTCTTATAAGAAACGACACCAAAGCTGCCATATGGAATATCTGCGCGAAAACCCTCTTTTCGCTGCTTAAGAGGATAAAGCAAGTTTTTCGGAAACGGCAGCCCATCCTTAATTGATGTGATGATCGCATGCTTCAGCTGCGGCAGCGGACCCGACTCCGGCTGCTTGCCTCGAACCCGAGACAAGCGTGCATAAAGCAGATCAACCGTAATGACAGCAACAGCCCCGCTATCTGCCAGCTGATGCTCAAGCTCCCGCTCCACATAAAGCGGATTCGTCTGAACGACGACGCCGCCTGCAAGCAGCACGCCATAAAAAGCAGCCACTGCTTGCGGGCAATTCGGCAGCATGATTGCCACCCGGTCTCCTTTGGCTATGCCAAGGGAAAGGAGACCATAAGCGAGATTAACCGCATTCTCGTGAAGCTCGCGGTATGTTAATATTTTGCCAAGGAAATGCACGGCAGGATGATTTGGATGATGATTAGCCGCATTTATTAAAAACTGGACGATACTCTGATCGGGATAGTGCAGTGAAGGAGAGACCTCTTTCGGGTAATGTTGAAGCCATGGGCGCGCTTGCTCTTCAGATTGAGTGGACGGTTGCTCGGGCAAAGACGGATCTTCCGGTCTGAGCGAATCCATTCATGCTCTCCCCCTTCACACGACATAATGCTCACTGTTAATGACACGAGCGGCAATTGTTCGCTTCAAAGCAACCGTATCTGAGATAGGCGCGCGCATCAGCTTTTTGAGGACGGACAGCTGCATCTGCAGCCCGTCTCCCGTCTCTAGCGCAGCGAGTGCCAGCTTAGCTAGTGACTCGACCCGCTCCATGGCCTCCTGCACAAAAACTGTCGTCATCGCTAAAACATTTTCCGTCTTTTCCGAAGCGGCTCCGCGGCTAGCCTTCCATATTTTTTGTGAGCGCAGCAGTGCGCTTTCCATAGCAAAGATGTTGATCATAAGATCAGCAAGAGAACACAGCACCTCTTGTTCCTGCTCCAGCCGCAATCCCAGCTTCTGAACAGTAAGCCCGCCGATGGCGAGGAAGATTTTTTTCGCTTGACCTACGCGGAACGCTTCTTTGCTAAGCGGCTTTTCAAGGGGCGGAATCGGCATCGGCTGCAGCAGCTCTGCTTGCAATGAACGAGCTTTGCGCAGCAGCGGAAGCTCGCCCTTTAACGCTTTTTTCATCAGTGTGCCAGGAATGAGCATCCGATTAATTTCATTCGTGCCTTCAAAAATCCGGTTAATTCGCGAATCCCGATAAATTCTTTCCACCTTATACTCGCGAATATAGCCGTAGCCGCCATGAATCTGCACCCCTTCATCCGCTACAAAATCAAGCGCCTCAGATGCAAAAACCTTTATAATCGAGCATTCAATGGCATACTCTCCGATTGCCTTAGCGACCGTCATGCCTTCAACTGCCGCCCCGCCTTCTTCCGTCGTCCGCAGCATCGAATCGATCCAGCCCGCAGTTCGGTAAACCATGCTCTCCAGCACATAAGTACGAATGTTCATATCAGCCAGCTTGGCGCCTATTAACGGATAGGAGGAAATCGCCTTCCCAAATTGCTTCCGCGTATTGGCATAGGCCGATGCAAGCTCAATGGTCTCCTTCGACGAACCGAGGCAAGCTGCTCCAAGCTTAAAGCGTCCTATGTTCAAAATGTTAAATGCGATTTGATGCCCTTTTCCAACCTCCCCAAGCACGTTTTCAACCGGGACCGCTACATCTTCAAAAAATAAAGGGCGTGTTGAAGAACCCTTGATGCCCATCTTATGCTCCTCCGGTCCAATACTGAACCCCGGCATGCCTTTCTCTACAATAAATGCTGTAAAATATTCGCCGTCTACCTTCGCATAAACGATAAATAAGTCAGCAAAACCTGCGTTTGTAATATAGAGCTTTGATCCATTGAGCACGTAGTGCTTCCCATTTGGCGATAATCTTGCCGTCGTTTTCGCCCCTAGAGCATCTGAGCCCGATGCTGGTTCCGTTAAGCAATAAGCAGCGATGCGCTCCCCCGTTGCAAGTGCCGGGAGATACGTTTCTTTTTGCTTTGGTGTTCCGAAAAAAACGATCGGCAGCGTGCCGATTCCCGTATGAGCGCCTACCGAAAGCGCAAACGAGGAGGATCTTGCCAACGTTTCTGCCAGCAGCGTCGTGCTTACCTTGTCGAGCCCCAGCCCGCCGTAAGCCTCCGGCACATCTGCGCCCAGCAGGCCAAGCTCGCCTGCTTTGCGCATCAGCTCTACGGTCAGATCATAATTTAAAGCTTCCAGCTCCGCATCGCGCGGCGTTATTTCCGCATCCATGAACTGCTGCGCCGCATCCGCCATCATTCGTTGCTCTTCTGTAAAATCCTCGGGCGTCACGACCGATTCCGGCACACTGTCTTCCACGACAAACCGACCGCCAAAACGTATCGTCTCCGTCATGCGCAGTTCTCCTTTCAGCCAACCGATTATTTTATTTCAGGATGCTGCCAAACTCCCTTATCCGCCTGCCGACCTTATTGGTCTGAGTTATACACTTCAATTACGCCTGCTGCTCCCATCCCTCCGCCTATACACATCGTGACAACGCCAATACCGCCGCCTCTGCGTCCAAGCTCATGAATAAGCGACACCGACAGCTTTGTTCCTGTACAGCCAAGCGGATGTCCGAGTGCGATAGCCCCGCCGTTCACATTGACGATTTCAGGATTAATGCCAAGCTCCTTAATGATAGGGACGCACTGCGCCGCAAACGCCTCATTAAGCTCAAACAGATCGACCTGCTCAAGCGTTATTCCCGCTTTCTTAAGCGCTTTAGGCACAGCTTCGATGGGACCGATGCCCATAACCTCAGGAGCGACGCCAGCTGCACTAAAACCGCGGAATACGGCGAGCGGACGATAGCCCAGCTCCTCCGCACGCGCCCTGCTCATCACGATTACCGCAGCTGCACCATCGCTCATTTGGGACGTATTGCCCGCTGTAACCGTACCTTCTCTTGCAAAAGAGGGCTTGAGCGGCGCCAACGCCTGAACCGTCGTCTCCGGCCGGACGCCTTCATCTGTATCGAAAGTAATCACTTTCGACCATGGACGGCCAGCATCGTTCACGCCAGAGCGGCTGGTCGTTATCGGTACGATCTCGGCTTGGAAGCGACCTGCTTCAATTGCTGCTGCTGCCTTGCGATGGCTGGATGCAGCAAACGCATCCTGCTCCTCACGCGTCACCCCATACCGGCGGGCAACCTCTTCAGCCGTATGTCCCATCCCCATATAAACCTCTGGCATCGCATCGACAATCGCAGGATGCGGCGACAGCCTGAAGCCGGTCATCGGCACATGGCTCATGCTCTCCACTCCGCCAGCAGCAATAACGTCCGCATCGCCAAGCCTAATTCGCTCCGCTGCATAGGCGATAGCTTGCAGGCCCGATGCGCAAAAGCGGTTAATCGTTACTGCTGGCGTCGTCACCGGCAATCCCGAATAAAGCGAGATCGTGCGCGCCATATTCAAGCCTTGCTCGCCTTCGGGCATTGCGCAGCCAATGATGACATCCTCTATAAGCTCGGGCGACAAGCCGGGCAGACGATCAAGCGCGCCTTGCAGAACAGCTCGCCCTAAATCCTCTGCCCTCGTCTCCGCAAGGCTCCCCTTCGATGCTTTGCCGACCGCCGTCCTCACCGCAGCAACGATAACGGCATCACGAGCGTGATCTTCAAACGGTGATGAAGCTGACATTTCACTCTCCCCCTTCGGTTTAGGCTAGTTGCGCAGCGGCTTGCCTGTCGCGAGCATATGGCTCATACGCTCCTGTGTCTTGCGCTCGCCGCATAGGCTGAGGAATGCTTCGCATTCCAAATCGAGCAAATATTGCTCGCTCACTTCAGCGCCCGGCTGAATGTCTCCGCCCGCGAGTACAGAACCAAGCTTGCCGGCGATAAGYGCGTCATGCTCACTAATATGGCCGCTAAGCTGCATTGCTTGCACCGCTACCTTAAGCACCGCTCTGCCTTCTCGTCCAGCAACGCGAATACGCTCCTCCGCTGGCGGCGAGTAGCCCGCCCGGTCCAGCTCCAGCACCGCCCGCTTCGCCTCGGCTATCCTTGCCTCCTGCCGCATAATGACCTTATCCTGCGGCCGCATCAGTCCCAAACGGCGCACCTCGTAGCCGCTGGTTGATGATTTGGCCAGCGCAATCGTCTCAAACAGCGCATTCAAATGCGGCTGCAGGTCTCCGCCTGGCTTGCCGCCATTCGCAATAAAGGCCCGTTCAGCTGCCATCGCAGCCGCTTCCTTGCAGCCCCCGCCCGCAGGAATAAGGCCAACTCCCGTTTCCACCAATCCAAAGTATGTCTCTGGCGAATAAATAATACGATCAGCAGGCAAGCATGCTTCTACTCCGCCGCCCAGCGTCATTCGGTGCGGAGCAGCTACGACAGGACGGTCAAGCCGCTTGAGGCCAAGCATACTGCTCTGGAAGAAACGAATAATATCCTCCACTTCATCCCATTCGCCGCTTTGCGCCTCCATTAATAGCAGCATCAGATTTGCTCCTACACAGAAATTGCGCCCTTCATTCGCTATCACAAGCCCGCGCCAATTTTGTGACACCTCCTCTGTGCTTTGCCGAATCGCCGATAAAATATCACCCCCAATGGCATTGTTAGGCGAATGGAATTCCAGCAGTACAACGTCATCGCCAATATCGATTAGACTAGCGCCTGAGGTGGATAATACCGTTTTTCCGGCAGCTTTTAATGCCGTTAAGGAAACCGAATCTGCTTCCTCTACCTCTCTCTTGTATGCTCCGCTTGYAGCATAAACCCGCTCTGTTCCCTCCACCTTATAGAAGCTTTCATGTCCGGCTTCCAGCCAAGCTGCCACCCACTCTGGGATCGCATCGCCCTCCTTTTGCATTTGCTGCACCGATTTGCGAAGCCCTATCGCATCCCACAGCTCGAACGGTCCAAGCTCCCAGTTAAAGCCCCAGCGCATTGCGCGGTCGATATCCGAGATTGAATCCGCAATGACACCGACTTGTGCCGCTGCATACAGCAGCGTTTTTTTGATAGTGGACCATGCAAATTTAGCGTAGCGGTCCTGCGGGTCTGTGCGAAGCAGCGCCTTCACTTTTGCCGCCGCACCCTTCGCAGCCTTAGACGCATCAATAACAGGGGAGTTGACTGACCGCTTAGGCCCATACTCGAGCGTATCCAGCTTAAGCGATTCAATCTCGCTGCCTCCCTTCCCCTTCACCTTTCGGTAAAAGCCCGCACCCGTTTTCTCACCTAGCCGTCCCGATGTTGCAAGCTTCTCAAGCAGGGGCGGCCTTGCAAAAACCTTTTGCTCCGCTGGATCGCTGCTCCGCTCCCGCACATTATCCACGACATGCAGCAGCGTATCCAACCCAACCAAATCGAGCATGCGCAGTGTCGCCGTCTTCGGCCTTCCCATTGCCGGACCGGTCAAGGCGTCCGCTTCCTCTACCGTCAACCCAAATGCCAGCGTATCCTCAAGCGTAACGAGCATGCCGTAAGTGCCAATTCGGTTCGCAATGAAGTTAGGCGTATCCTTCGCCAGTACGACCCCCTTGCCAAGCCGCTTCTCGCACACCTCCGTCAACAGCTGAATAACCTCGATAGTGGTGTCTTCTGTAGGCACGATCTCAACTAGCTTCATATACCGCGGCGGGTTAAAAAAATGGGTTACCGCAAAATGCTGCCGAAACTCCTTGCTCCTCCCCTCTGCCATGGACGCCGCTGATAATCCCGACGTATTCGTAGAAACGATGCTGCCCGGGCGGCGTGCGGCTTCAACCTTTGCAAGCACATCACGTTTAATGTCGAGCCGCTCCACAACCGCTTCTACAATCCAGTCTGCCTCGCCCAGCAGCTCTAGATGATCGGTCATATTACCCGGCGTAATGCGTGATGACCAAGCGGGATCGTAGAGCTGGGCGGGTTGTGACTTGCCCATTTTTGCTATCGCCGCATTTGCGAGGCGATTGCGCACCTTGGCATCAGAGAGCGTAAGCCCCTGTCGTTCTTCCTCTGCCGTCAGCGAATGCGGAACAATGTCCAGCAGCATCACACGCATCCCCGCATTGGCTAAATGTGCAGCGATGCCTGCCCCCATAACGCCGGAGCCGATCACAGCGGCTCTGCGAATCGTACTTGAGTTATTTTGCGATGCTTGTGTCGTCATAGCCTCCTCCTCCTTTTTGACAAACAGCGGCTTATTCGCCAAAAACACTTTCCGCAAGCAGCTCAGCCACATCACGAGCGATTACCTTCTCATCCGCACCCAGCGCCTTTAAACCATCCTCCATCATCGTTAGGCAATAGGGGCAGGCAGAGCTGATGACCGATGGTTTCACTTCAAGCGCTTGAGCGGTTCGAGCATGGTTGATGCGAGTTCCAGAATGCTCCTCCATCCACATGAGACCGCCCCCCGCCCCGCAGCACATGCCGTTTGAGCCCGAGCGCTCCATCTCTTCAATCGATACGCCTGGAATGGAGCGAAGCAGGCTGCGCGGCGCTTCATACGTATCGTTGTAACGGCCGAGGTAACAAGAATCATGTACGGTTACTCGCTCCTCAATCTTATGCTCCGGCTTCAATAAACCTTCCTCAAGCAGGCGAGAGAGCATTTCGGTATGATGCTCCACGATGATGCTAGGGCTAAGACCGAAGTCAGGATATTCATTTTTGAACGTGTTATACGTATGCGGGCAAGCGGTCACGATTTGTGTAATGCCATATTTGTTAATCGTTTCTATATTCTCGCGGCATAGCTCTTGGAAAAGCAGTTCATTGCCGATTCGTCTAGCTGTATCGCCAGAGCTTTTTTCCTCCAATCCCAGCGTAGCGAAGCTGATACCCGCATGATCCAGCAGCCTAACCACATCGTACAAAACACGGCGGCTTCGCATGTCATACGCGCCCATCGATCCCGCCCAGAGCAGCACATCTGCTTTTTTGCCCTGCTTCTTCAGCTCCTGCATCGTCGGCACTTGAATGCCGGTTCTGCTCTCGCAATCGTTAATCCAAGCCGCCCGCTCGGCACGCGGCAAGCCCCAAGGATTGCTTTGCCGCTCGATGTTCTGCAGCGCGCGCTGCCCGTCAGACGGCAGCCTCCCTTCCATCAGCACCAAGTAACGGCGCATATCGATAATTTTGTCGACATGCTCATTGCCTACCGGGCATTGCTCCTCGCAATTCCGGCAGGTCGTACATGCCCACAGCTCCTCCTCGGTCAACACCTCGCCGATCAGCTCGACCTCCTCTGGTTTAGCACTCTCTTTTATATTCCATGCCCCAGCCTGCGCAGCCATGGTTGGCGCTATGTTTGTGCCCCATTCGGATTCAGCTTCCCAAGCAGGAAGCACCGCTCCCATCACATGGGCATGAGGCTCACGAAATTTCGAATGCARCAGGCTGGCTGGAAGCCATGGTGACTTGGACGTTATGGCAGCGCCTTTTTCGGTCAAATGGTCCCTCAGCTTCACAATAAGATGCATCGGCGAGAGCAGCTTGCCTGTGCTCGATGCCGGACAAACATTCGTACAGCGACCGCATTCCACGCATGCATACAAATCTAGCATCTGTTTTTGCGAGAAATGCTCCACCTTCCCTGCGCCAAAGGACTCCGCTTCCTCGTCCTCTAGGTTAAGCGGCACAAGTCGGCCAGGAGGCGTGCTGCGTCTGAACCAAAGATTCACAGGCGCTGTCAATAAATGAAAATGCTTTGATTGCGGCACGTACACAAGGAAGCTAAGCAGAACCAGAAGATGCAGCCACCAAAACAATTCAAAGCCTGCATGGGCTGCTGTGCTCTGCGGCTGTAAACCTGCACTCTCAAGCATAGTGGCTAGGGGAGCGCTCACTGGTGCGAACTTCGCCTCAACCATGGCTGCAGTGGACCCAGGCGCCGAAGCCAATCTCTCGAATGCTAATGAGAATAAAACAGTCAGCATCAACGAGCCAATAAACCACATGACGAGCGAAGGTTTCCATCCCCGCTTAAGCCGCGGTAGCCGTTCCCCATAACGCCGGAAAGCACCGTACAGCACAGCTGCAAAAACGAGCGTAACGGTCATCTCCTGCGTCAGAGAGAACCAATTATAATAGGGCAGCGGCAGCGGTACACCTTGGTTCAGCCCTTTCCAAACCAAGTCCGCCGCACCAAACTGAAGCACAATAAAGCCATAAAAATAAACCAAATGCATCACGCCGCTTCTCACATCGTTCAGCAGCTTACGATGGCCTAGCACTTGTGAGGCAAAGCCGGATTTACTGCTTGACTTGCGTCGATACCGCGAAAAAACCGCCGGCACTCCAAGCCTCATATACAGGATGCGCCGCTGTACAACCATTGCGAACATGGTAATAGCAAACACCACAACCGCCGCGAATAATGCCCATCTTCCCCCTATCAACCATTGATCGACATTCCTAAGTGCCAAAAAAGATGGCATACGCCCCGCCTCCCTTATATGCCGGCTATAAAACCGAGCACCTACGCGCGCAGTAGTCGGACAAGTATTGAAGCGCTTACAAAAATAGCCGCGGTGCTCCATGTATATGAGCTTTCGGCCTTGAACATGCCGCACAGCGGGCAATTGCAGGGCGGTCTATTCAATTCCAAGACAGCATATCCTAGCACTGATGGACAGTGTCAACAAATTAGCGGTACAAGTGAGGGAGCTTCTATGCTGAAAATAGTTGTGCTTCTCAAGCAAACGTTCGATACCGAGGAAAAAATCATTGTAACACCCGCTGGCGTTGACGAAAGAGACGCCAAATTTGTAATCAATCCCTACGATGAATACGCACTCGAGGAAGCCATTCGCCAGCGGGAGCAGCTCGGCGGCGAAGTGATCGTGATCACCTGCGGTGCCGAGCGCTCGCAAGAGGCGCTCCGAACCGCTTTGGCTATCGGAGCAGATGAAGCTATTCGGCTTGATAGCGCAGATTTGTCCGATGACAGCTCAGCCGTTGCTGCTGCTCTTGCTGCCGTAATTAGGCCGCTCGCTCCTAATTTGCTGCTAGCCGGCTTGTTTGCAGTAGACAGCGGCGCTGGAAGCGTAGCTCTGCAAATTGCCGAGCTGCTGCACTTGCCTCATACAGCTTCCGCTGTGAAGGTCACCATCTTGACTGCGGAGGAGCTTGGCTCCCTGCCTGCCGATGGGCTTCTCAGCTCACCTACTGCTCGGAGCGCTGAGCGTTACGCATTAGTTGAGCGCGATGTAGAAGGAGATACCGAAACAGTATCGATACCACTCCCTGCGCTCATTACCGCTCAGCAAGGACTAAACGAGCCGCGTTATCCGTCGCTGCCAGGCATTATGAAAGCGAAGCGCAAGCCGCTTCGCACAATAACCGCTGCTGAGCTGATCGCCAGTGGCGAGCTTTCACTTGAGTGCGTATCGCCTCGCACAGCGCGTACGCAGCTGCTCCCGCCGCCTCCGCGCGCAGCGGGCAAACGGCTCCCCGGCGACCCGGCCGAGCAAGCCGCAGCTCTTGTGTCTCTGCTGCGGGAGGAAGCGAAGCTTCTTTGAGTTCGTGACTATTTTATAGTTGGGCGCGGTTTAGAGGTAGTGGAGTTGGGCTGGGGGATTTAGGTAGTGGGGCTGAGATGATCGCCAGTGGCGAGCTTTCACTTGAAAGCGTTGCGCCGCGAACCGTGCGCACGTAGATGCTCCCGCCGCCTCTTTGCGCTGAGGACAAATGGCTCCCAGAGCGAGCCGGTCGAGCAAGCAGAGCAAGCAGAGCAAGCAGAGCAAGCAGAGCAAGCAGAGCAAGCAGAGCAAGCAGCAGCAATTGTCTCGCCACAGCGGGAGGAAGGGAAGMTTCTATAGGAACGCAACTTTTTATTATAGTTGGGACTGTTCAGGGGTAGTCGAGTTTGGCGGGGGGAAGTTGGGATTGGAGCAGGTAGTGGATTTGTGCTGAGGCATGTTGGTATTGGGCAGGTAGTGGATTTGTGCTGAGGCATGTTGGTATTGGGCAGGTAGTAAATTTGTGTTGAGGCATGTTGGTATTGGGCAGGTAGTGGATTTGTGCTGAGGCATGTTGGTATTAGAGCAGGAATGATACAGAGACATTTGACAAGAACTGAATAGTTACTGGTTACTAGACAATTTAGTTAGTTCTCTTGTTGATAGAGTGGCTCAAATCAAAAGCAGTGTTTGACCAACATTGGACTTTGGTAATTAATCAAGCCTTCCCAATTAACGGACATCAGATGCCTTATTTGCTGTAAAACCTTCTATTTCTCGATCTAACGGACATAGGTTCCCTTATTTCATAAAATATCGAGCGTTTGGGTGCCATTTAGGGCAAATAACGGATCTCATGTCCGTTAAATTATAATTTAGCCCTTAAATACAGAAATAACGGATCTCATGTCCGTTAGAATGTAATTTATGCCCCTAAATTCAGAAACAACGGCTCTCCTGTTCGCTAGATAGTAATTTATGCCCCTAAATTCAGAAGTAGCGGCTTTCATGTCCGTTAGAAAAGTAATTTAGCCTTAAAACCCAGAAATAGCGGCTTTCATGTCCGTTAAGACGATACTTAAACACATCAAGCACTGAATATAGAGTTAAACGTAAACGTGTATGAGCTAATCTTATTCGTAAAAGCTGTGGAAGAGGAGCTGTATCCTATGTCCAAAACCATACTCGTATTTGCAGAAAGCCGGAATGGCGCGCTGCGCCGAGTGGCGCTTGAGGCACTCGGCGCAGCACGGCGGCTCGCAGGCAAGGACGGCCATGTCCACGCCGTCCTTGCCTGCTTCGGCGGTGCGGCGGATGAAGCCGCCGCACTGATCGCGCGGGGCGCGGACGTCGTGCATATCGCCGACGATCCGGCCCTTCGCGCCTTTGCGCCCGAGGCGTACATCGCCGCCCTCGGCGCAGCCATAACTGCGGTGCAGCCGGACGCGCTATTGCTCGGCCACACCGCTTTGGGGCGCGAGCTCGCGCCCCGAGTGGCCGCTGCCCATGGCGCCGGCCACATTGCTGACGTCATTGCCATCGAAACATCTGACGATGGCAATGACGTCTTATTTACCCGCCCGCTCTACGCCGGCAAGGCGTTCGAGCGGCGCAGCTTTGTTTCGGGCGCGACGTGGGTCATCACGGTGCGCCCGAACAACCTGCCGGCGGCGGAACCGCTGGACGCCGCAGAAATAAAGGGCACCGCAGCGGAGCTGCCGTTCACGGTGCCGCCGCTTTATACCACTGTGCGCAGCCTTGTGCGACGCGCCGGCGGGCAGCTTGATCTTGCCGAAGCCGACGTCGTCGTGTCCGGCGGCCGAGGCGTTCGCAGCGCAGCAGGCTTTGAGCCGCTGCAAGCGATGGCAGCAGCACTCGGCGGCGCGGTCGGCGCCTCACGCGGAGCATGCGATGCCGGCTACTGTGATTATGCCCTCCAAATCGGGCAAACCGGCAAAGTTGTTACACCTCAGCTCTATATTGCCTGCGGAATCAGCGGCGCTATTCAACATCTGGCGGGCATGAGCCAATCTCGCGTCATCGTCGCTATCAATAAAGACCCCGATGCCCCTATTTTCAGCGTTGCTGATTATGGCATCGTAGGCGATTTATTCGAGGTCGTTCCGCTATTAACAACAGAGCTCCAACGCTCTCGCGCTTAAATGTCCTAGTTCTCATCTAACTGCCTCTCACCCGTATCGCTCTTAATTGTTCTAGTTTTCATCTAATTACCTCTAACCCGTATCTTGCTTAAATTTTTTTACCAAAGTTGATTCCATCTACAACCAACTAAATCATTATGTTTCTGATTCAAGCACCTAACCCTGCCCACTAAAAAACCAAAAAAGGCGTCTACCCTGTTTCGGCCGCATACAGAGCCGAATCAGAGATAGGACGCCTTTTTGGTTAACTACACTTCATTTTACTTAAGCAAAATCAGGACGAATTTCACGGATGCAATCCGGCGATTCGTACAAATCATCACGCACCGCATTCGTTACCGGGTAGGCGCGCATGAGATAAGTGTCCATTGCCTCTAAATGTTTCCGCAATCCGCTGAATTCCGTAATACGCGGATTGAGCCAATCTTCCATACCCTCTTCGTCCAAAATAACCGGAACTCGAGGCTGCCACACCGACATCGCTCCTGTCGAAGCTGCGGTTATCATAGTGAAGGCGCGCACTTCCTTGCCACTCACGTTTTTCCAGCAGTCGTATATGCCCGCTATGCCAAAAAGCTGCTGGCTTGGAACAACGATATGCATCGCCCTCGGATCACGCTCTTTGCCGAATTGCTTTTGACCAAAAAAGCCGCTGCATGGCAGCACACATCTTTGTCTGCGAAGCATTCTTTCTAAGAAAGGCTTCTCGGACAAAGTCATATGATCTGCATTAACCGCATCCTTTGCCCAAAAAGGAAACAGCCCCCATCTCGATTCCTCCATCGTCCGCTGATCAAATCGATCATTCATGACAATCGAAACCATCTGAGTCGGAGCTGCATTAAATCGGTTTGTATGCCCCCGAATTACTTTTCCTACCTGAAACATATCCACTATATCGCCAATATCTGCTGTTAACGAAAACCGTTCAATCATCGCGACCACCCTTTTCACGTTGTTGAATCCAGTTTTTGTTAAAGTCGCGATATTTATGCAACGTTTCTAGTCAGAATATTAGAAAGACCTAAACAGCAGTTTGCCAAAAATAGTTCCTCTACTCTTCAAAGTCCGCCCGTCTACATCGTAAATCGTTTTCGGAATTTAAGAGGAGGCATTCCCGTATGGGATGCAAACAGCCTTGAGAAATGCGGCGTCTGCCGGAAGCCTGTTTCCTCTGCTACTTTTGCAATGGTCCAATCTGTCTTAATAAGCAGCAGCTTTGCTTGATCGAGTCTATAATAAAGCAAATATTGCTGCGGCGTACAATCAAAAACCTCACTCATGCAGCGAGTAATATAATTCGTATGTAACTCCAGCACATCGCTCAGCATCGTGTTGCTGATTGGTGTACGATAATTCAGCTTTAAGTAGGCAGCCGCACGCTCTGCTACCGATACGGCAGCTTTAGCCGCATCCGAGCGCCAGCCTTCGTCCAGCATTTGAAGCAAATGCAGAAACCGCTGCTGCCGATCCCAGAACGCGCCATGTGACGAGCCTTTGGAAGCCTCATGCAATTGCGAGAAAATAAGACTCGCTTCATCTGTGTAGGTAAGCTTCATTTGTTTAGGCAGACGTATGGCATAAGTGTAGTAGTCCCCTCTAAGCGATCCGCTTTGATTGCCTACCGTCTCCTCCCAAGCGCCTACTGTTTGAAAATGAATCCAATCAAACACAGTCTCTTCCTCGCATGGACGTGTAGAATAATGCCAGCGGTCCGGCCTTAAAATAAGCACATCCCCAGGCCCGAGCGTCCATCTGCGATTATCCTCTGCTACATGCAGCGCTCCCTTGTTTACATACAACAAATCAAATACGCCGAGGTTCGTCCGATTCGGATGCTCCTCGCCCGCACGATAAACCAAACGGTTGGATTCTATGAAAAATGGCAATGGTGGTGAACGAAAAGTTAGTAATAGCTCCTCTGACAACCTAATCTCTCTCCTTCTAGAGTTTTGCATAGCAAAACTCACTTCGTAAGCATTAGCTTTGTTTTGCATAGCAAAACTTACTTCGTAAGCACTAGCTTAGTTTTGCGCAGCATAACTTTCTTCGTAAGCATGAGCTTGGTTTTGCATAGCAAAATCTTCTTCATACTCATAACCTTTGTTTTGCTCAGCAAAACTCTCTCCATAAACATTAATCTAGTTTTTGCATAGCAAAGCCTGCCATCCTAGCTTATGCTCAATTTACCTAGCAAAACTTGCGTCAAAAAGCATGCGCTTACTTTTTTACAGTAAAATAAACTTCACAATTAATAATCATGTGTAAATGTGCAAAAAATGACTACTGCTCATGTTACTTGAAAACCATTTCATTTGTCTACAACAAAAGAAATCCCCCATCATTTCGCTTCCGGAAATGACTTGGGGGATTTGCAAATTTTGTATTATTTTCAGCAGCAATTTCACATAACCAGCTGTACATCTGAACCCGGATTAACCTTAAAGAAATCTACATCCGGCAGCAAGCTTTTGACCAAAAACATATAATCATAAGAAAGCTCAAGCGATTGCTCGTCAGGCACGAACACGACCTGCTTCCCGCTTAAAAGGGAGAACACTTCGATTCGGTCAGGGAGCTTCGCGAATGCGCTCATACAAAACACCGATGTCATATGAAAATAAAGATTAAGAGCATCTTCATCTGTGTCTACTGCTAGCTTTTGAACAATATAATGATCAAGCGAAGCCTCTTGCTCGGCAGAAACCAAATGAAAGATTTGTGAAATCTCCAAATCGAGCTCCTCTACATAAGTCGTCATTTGCTCATAAAATATAATCGGCATACTCGGTGCTCCCCCGCCAAGCAAGAAGGCTGCCAATTGCTCCTTAATGGTTTGCTTCATTTGCAAGAAATGCTCATCGGAATAGAACTTATAATTGCGATTTGTCCACCAATTCTCAACGGAAGTATGTATCGTTTCTACTCCGCGTGTCTCTTTGGACTGATGATAAAAGTCGTTTACCGTATGGCTGGCTGCATATTGAACAAGCTGCCGCCAATTCACGTCACTTTCCTGCTTGCGACCGGACTTTCTTCGAGCGAACCGTTCGGGGCAACGCAGCAGCTCTTCTAGCTTATAGTCTTCAACTCTCAAAATCGCTGGCAACTGCTCCATTACAAAGTCCGCCTTTCTCGTTCCACTATCCGGCTACCGCTACAAGACCCGCAATTTGGCGTCCTAATCTTCTTCCTTGCTCTTTCTCTTCTTCAGACGCGTTATATTCAAATTTAATGCACTCGCCCGCAATTTCTGCGCCGAGCTCCTTCAGCTTCGCTTCAATGGTATCTACAGCGCCGCAATAAATTGGGTATGAAGTATCACCTGAGCCAAATACGGCTGCTTTCTTGCCGCTAAGATCAAGTCCATCCATTTCTTCGAAGAAATCGAGAAATTCATCCGGCAGCTCACCGTCTCCCCATGTGTACGCGCCTATAATAATGGCGTCATAATGATTCAGCTCATCCGCGGTGGCATCGAAGGCCTCTTTAGAGACAACCTCCGCACCCGCTTCCTTAGCGCCTTCTACTATCGCCTCGGCCATTTCTTCTGTATTTCCGGTCATGCTAGCATACACCACAAGTATTTTGGGCATCTTTTTTCCTCCGCTTTCTATTTTTTGTCGTTAGACATTTATCGTTTGAATGCCTTGGAAAAGCGTAGCGAGATACAGATTTCCATCTTGCATATCAATATCTGTTACAGGATAACCAAGTTTAACGGATAGAAGAGTTACTTGATTACATAAATAAGTAAGCTGGAATAATCCGCGGTCCGTACATACATAAACTTCATTGCCCTTCGCCTGCACAGAAAAAATAAAACGTTTGCCGAATCTTATCCGGTCAAATCTTCCTTTTTTATCGCCAATAAACAGCTCGCCTTGATCGCTCGCTCCAATTAAGTGGCCTCTGAACACTGCTAAGCTTGTTACACTTGCACCCAGCTCAAAATGAGCCCAATCATCCATAAAACGATCATATAAAGAAATGCCGCTCTCATGCGAAATGATCAAATATTGAGGCAAATTCATAAAATCATATACACGTTTATCTTTGCATGCTATTTGCTCCCATTTGGAGCTGGCTTTGGACCAAAGCCCATATTCCGTTGCAACGTAGCTGCATCCACCGATCTTGCGATACTGATAACTAGGAATCAATATGCCATCATTGACCCATGCTTCTCCGTTCCATTCATATAAGCCGCTGCTTGAGCAGGCATGCAGCAAATCATGCTGCAACTGCAGCCGATTTACATTAGTCTGGTCTTCCATGCCTTGATCAAGCTTCTTCCATTCTCCTTCAGCATCGATTTGGTATATCCCGTGACCGACTGAAGCCGCGAACAAGCTATCAGCTCCTGCTTTAACGGATGAGAAGGGAAAGAGCAGCCAATTCCAAGGCTTGCTCGTTTCAGTCTGCATGTCTCTCACTCCTATCAAAATAATCGTTATATCGTTATCGATTCACTGTTAATGCAATATGTTTCGTTTCTTATAAGGTGTTATTGGGGATGTCTGTGCAAACTCTTTCATGGCAGTAGTAAAAGAACAATATTACCAAGTGATAATGATTATCACTTTCGTATACATGATAAACATTCTCACTAATAATGTCAATCCTGTTCTTCATTTATTCTTCATTCATGCTCTTCTACTTCTCTATCATTTAGTAGTTGATCATCCATCCCATTCAAACATACATTTCCGCAAATATAGTTGAAGGTCTATGACCATAGCAGATAGATACCCAATCAATAGATAGAGTACAGCCGTATAATAAGGCATCTAACAAGGAGGTGTTTTCGCTGAGTCATTATTATTATAGAAAGCGTTGTGTCAGAAAACCTACTGCAGGCTGCAGTCCAAGAAGGAAGAAACACGATGATAAAATAATTGTTGTAAAGAAAAAAATTATATCTCAAAGAGTTAAAGTCGTAGCTGAGCGAGGAGAAGACGGTCACAAAGGCAGAAGAGGACCACAAGGTCCACAAGGTCCACAAGGACCTCAAGGGCCTCAAGGAATAGCTGGTCCTACAGGTGCAACAGGATCTGCAGGGGCAGCGGGTTCTACCGGCGCTACTGGAGTTGGAGTTACGGGAGCGACTGGCGCTACTGGTGCAAATGGTATTAACGGCGTAACCGGTGCTACTGGTCCAGCAGGTCCTACAGGACCCGGAGTAGGAGCGACTGGCGCAACTGGGGCTACTGGAGATCCAGGGGTTGCTGGTGCTACAGGGGCAACGGGGGCTACTGGGGCTGGCGTTACTGGAGCGACTGGTGCTACTGGAGATCCAGGTGTTGCAGGAGCGACTGGYGCTACTGGTGTTACCGGTGCTACTGGGGCTACGGGAGACCCAGGTGTTACTGGCGCTACCGGTACTGCTGGCGTTACCGGAGCTACTGGCGCTACCGGTACTGCTGGTGTTACCGGTGCTACTGGGGCTACTGGTACTGCTGGCGTTACCGGCGCTACTGGGGCTACTGGGGCTACTGGAGGTACTGGAGCTACTGGTGCTACTGGTATTGATGGTGCAGGCGCTATTATTCCTTTCGCTTCAGGCATTCCTACCGAATTAACGACAATAGTAGGCGGTTTAATAGGTACTTCGAGTCTGGTAGGTTTTGGCTCCTCCGCTGTAGGCGTTAGCATTCTTGGTGGTGTAATCGATCTCACAGGCGCTGCAGGAACACTTCTTAACTTTGCTTTCTCTGTGCCTCGCGATGGTACGATCACTTCTCTTGCCGCTTACTTCAGTACAACTTTAGCGCTTTCGCTTGTTGGATCAACAGTTACTATTACTGCTCAGCTTTATCAGTCAACGACGCCAGACAATTCGTTTACCGCAGTTCCAGGCGCTGTTGTAACATTAGCTCCTCCACTTACCGGCATTCTGGCTCTAGGCACGATTAGCAGCGGCATTACTACAGGTTTATCTATTCCTGTTACTGCTGGAACACGCCTTCTTCTTGTCTTCTCTGCTACAGCTACTGGTGTATCACTTGTCAATCTTGTAGCTGGCTATGCTAGCGCTGGATTAGGCATCTCTTAAAAAACGAAATTATGAAAAACGACAGATTAAGGATTCGTCCTTAATCTGTCGTTTTCTTTTCCAAGATTCATCGTTCATTACAGCTTTAATTGAATTTGGAGCTTGAAACGAATTTTTATCTGATTATTCTCGAACTGTACATCTCTCACCGTTACAACATCCTGCGCCGGCAAATCTAGCGGAATGACGATCGTTTCTAGCATACTTAGCGGCAGCTGAATAGCTTTGACAGAAAGCGATTGGGGTTTAAGAATAATGTTTGGAGACTCCCAGTCCAGTGAATATACCGCATCCAATCTCGCAGGAATTTTGTTCTTATAGGTAATATTCATTTGTGCAATCAGCTTGTTCTCTTCGAGGTCAAAGTTTGCCCCATCCAGATGAATAGCCTTCGCAAATTCTTGATCAGCGGATTCTAGTCTGCTGATGGCAAGCTCGTCTTTCATATTCATTTTGATCAAATGATTAATATCGGATTCCGTCAGGACGAGCTCCAGCTTCATTTTTCTGACCATATCCAGCGCTTTCTCTTTCACATCAATCGGGGCGTAGCTCATGTCCAGCGGCTCGTCCGGTGCAATGTAAGACAGGAACCACCATAGTGCGCCGCCAAGCAGCAAAAGAATAACAATGAAGCTCATTAGAAGTCTTTTTAAGGTTTTTCCCATGTGAATCCTCTCCTTGCTATACAGATAAACGATTTCTATTACGCCAACTCATAATGATAGTGCTATAATGAATCCAATCATTTTTACTGTTGATCAAAAAAATGCCGAGAGGATGGTCACCTATGAACACAAATCCTATACCGCTGCATCGTATTGGGCTTGAAGAAATCGTTCAAGCTCAAATGCACTTAAAGGATATCATTACACGAACACCACTTCAACATAACCGTGTGCTGTCCGAGCGGTTTGGCTGTAATGTTCTTTTAAAACGAGAGGACCTGCAAATCGTTCGTTCGTTCAAAATACGCGGAGCTTACCATATGATGCGTTCTCTGTCACCAGAAACGCTCGCTAAAGGGGTGGTTTGCGCCAGCGCCGGCAACCACGCGCAAGGCGTGGCCTACTCGTGCCAAACACTTGGCATCCCCGGCAAAATATACATGCCCAGCACAACTCCTCGCCAGAAGGTGACGCAGGTTAACTTTTTTGGCGGCTCGCAAGTTGAGGTCATCCTTACAGGAGACACCTTTGACGATGCTTATGCCGAAGCAGTCGCAGAGAGCAACCGCAATGGCCTTGCCTTCGTACATCCCTTTGACGATCCCAAAATCATCGCAGGAAACGGAACGGTAGGACAAGAATTAATGGAAGCTGCGGATACCGTACCTGACTTCGTATTCGTGACTGTCGGCGGTGGCGGGCTTGCAGCCGGCGTCTCATCTTATGTAAAAATCGTCTCACCGACAACAAAGGTAATTGGCGTGGAGCCGGAAGGCGCGCAATCACTAAGAGCATCGCTTGATGCAGGTGAAGTCGTTACCCTTGATCAAATTGAGAAATTCGTCGATGGCGCAGCTGTAAAACGTATCGGTGATTTATCATTTGAGCTATGCAGAGACCTGCTTGACGATGTTATTTCCGTGCCTGAAGGAAAAGTGTGTACGACGATGCTCGATTTGTATAATGAGAATGCCATCGTAGCCGAGCCGGCAGGCGCACTGCCCATTGCTGCGCTAGAAGCTTATCGCGATCAAATTCAAGGCAAGACGGTCGTCTGTGTCGTCAGCGGCGGCAATAATGATGTTGATCGGATGCAGGAAATCAAAGAACGTTCTCTCATCTATGAGGGCTACAAGCATTACTTTATGGTCAGCTTCCCGCAGCGTGCAGGAGCGCTTCGTGAATTTCTCGACAGCGTGCTTGGTCCTAATGATGATATTACACGATTCGAGTACACCAAAAAATCAAACAAAGACAACGGTCCGGCACTCGTCGGCATCGAGCTTACGCACCGTGAGGATTACGATCCGCTCGTTGCTCGCATGAGCAAGAAGGGCTTCCAATTTCTTGAGCTGAACAAGGACCCTGTTTTATTTAACTTATTGATTTGATCGGCATGTTGAGAATAAGATACGCCCCGTATCCATGATTGGATACGGGGCGTTTGTCATTACCAGGCGTAGGCGCGCGGTGCATCTCCGCCAGGACCAGGGAATATTTCATCAATACGTTTCAGTGCAGATTCATCTAAAGAGATTTCAACTGCGCGAAGCGAGCGCTCGAATTGATCCAGCGTGCGGACACCGATAATCGGAGCCGTTACTGCCGGGTTCGCAAGCAGCCATGCGAGTGAAACCAAATCTTCAGGCTCGCCAAGCTCGTCACAAAATGCAGCATAGGCATCTAATTGATCACGATGCTGCTCCAATCGTTTCGAATCTCCGCTGCGGCGGCCACCGTCTTTACGACGTTGATTGCCTGCAAGCAAGCCGCCGTCAAGCGGACTCCACGGAATAACGCCAAGTCCTAATTCCTTCGAAGCTGGCAATACTTCCAGTTCCGGCAAACGGCATAACAAATTGTATTTGTGCTGCTCAGATACAAGACCGATCGATCCTCTTGCCTTCGCTTCGCCTTGCGCAACTGCAATATCCCAGCCGGCAAAATTACTTGAGCCTATGTAGCCAACCTTGCCTTGGTATACGGCTGTTTCGAATGCTCCCCAAAGCTCATTCCAATTTGCACTACGATCCACATGATGCATTTGGTACAGTTCGATATGATCCGTTTGAAGACGCTTAAGCGAGCCTTCCAAATGTCTGCGAATTTTATATGCGGATAGTCCCGCTTCACGGTTCGGACCGTCATGATTATCATGCATGTCGCCGTATACTTTTGTAGCCAGCACCGTACGTTCACGGCGTCCGTCGCCCTGCTTGAACCATTTTCCGATAATTTCTTCTGTACGGCCGGCGTTCTCGCCCCAACCATAAATGTTAGCGGTATCGATAAAATTAATGCCTGCATCTAGAGCTGCGTCTAATATACGAAATGATTCCTTCTCGTCTGTGTCCACGCCAAAATTCATTGTGCCCAAACATAAACGGCTTACTCGAAGTCCAGATCTTCCTAGTTTCGTGTATTGCACTCTAATCATCGCTCCTTCAATTTTGAAATAGGATGGATTGCGTATTCATTATACTAAAAATACACAAAGTAACCAAACGGCGTTCACAATCGCATAACAAATGTTCGTTACACTAACGGCAGGAGGTGTGTCTATGATACGTTTCGAGGAAAAACCGCAGCCGAAATTGTTAATTTTGTACGCTTCATATGGAGAAGGCCATCTTCAGGTTGCTCGCGCGATTAAGGGCGCTTGGGAGGAGCATGGCAATTATCGTACGGTAATGGTCGATCTCATGGCAGAATCTCACCCTTGGATAAATGAGTTTGCTAAGCGCTTTTACTTAAAGAGCTATACGCATATGCCCTCGCTATATGGCTGGGTGTATGATTTCACAAGGCTAATGAAGCATGATTCATTATTTGGCGGACTGCTTCACTCCTTTGGTACAGAAAAAATTAGGCGCATTCTTGCAGCTGAGCAGCCCGATATCGTCGTGCATACTTTCCCTAGCTTTGCTCTGCCAAAGCTTAAGAAACGTAAAAGCTATCCCCCCTCCTATGCTGTCATTACCGATTTTGATCTTCACAGGCGCTGGGTTCATCCAAGCGTCGACCGCTATTATGTCGCTACAGAGGACCTCCGATTAGAGCTTTCATCGCTGGGAATACCGGAGAAGGCAATTCAAGTGAGCGGCATTCCACTCAAACGCGGCTTCCGTGCAACAGCCGCCACAAGCGAGCTCTATGAGAGATATAAACTAAATCCTAATCAACCTATCGTCCTTATCATGGCGGGAGCTCAGGGCGTTTTGCCTGATGTATCGCAAATTTGCAGCAGCTTGCTGCAAAACGCTGAGGTTCAGGTTGCGCTCGTATGTGGACATAATCTGTTTATGAAAAATATTATTGAGCAACAATTTCAAGCACATGAAGGAGCTTCTCGCCTGCAGGTGTACGGGTTTATTGAGTCTATTCACGAGCTTATGGCTATTTCTAATTGCCTCATCACTAAGCCAGGTGGCGTTACATTATCAGAAGCGATCGCTGCCGAGCTGCCCATATTCATTTACAAGCCAGTTCCTGGACAAGAAAAACAAAATGCATTGTATCTTAAGTCCAAAGGCGCTGCTGTCGTTGCCTATGAGGTGAATGAGCTAACGGAACAAATTTTGAAACTCGTTCATGATCCATTACGTCTTACTAATAGCAGACAAACCACTAAACAGCTTCAAGCCTCACAAACCGCAGCAGACAGCATCGTTTTGGATATTTTATCCAACTTGCGTATAATGGAGAAAGCAATCACTTTATAATGGATAAGGGGCTTGCCCGTGATTACAAATCAGAAAAGTTGGTTTGGAGCGGAGATGCGACTTATCTCCGTTATTTTGTTTATTGTGGAGTTTGTAAGAGGTGCTGTTCTTGTTAGTTTGCTGCCTATTTTTGGGGCAAAGACTTTAGGTTTATCACCTGATGTAATTGGCGCTGCGATATCAGCTCACTATTTAACCGATACGCTGCTCAAAATGGCTATTGGCTACTTGCTCGATCGTTTCTCAACTCGTATCGTCGTTCAAGCAGGTTTAATTATTTCGCTGATCGGCATATATTTGCTGCAATTCTCCGAGCTGCCATGGATGTTCATTGGTGCAGCCGCGCTATATGGCATCGGAATGTCACCGATCTGGATCGTATGCTTAACGAAAGTAACCGAGCAGCAGCGTGCAACCCAAATGGGAACGCTCTACACCATTTGGATGGTGGGACTAGGAAGCGGTCCGATCGTATGTAATATTCTGCTCGATTTCAGCGTATCTTTTACGTACAAGCTGCTTGTCAGCATGTCTGTGGCTGCATGCGTATTAACGCTTTTCATGAGCAAAGAAAGGGCTGCTGCATCAAACCGTATGCCATTTCGAACGCAGCTCGTCATTCTAAAGGAACGACTCGGCCATATGAAGATGCTGCTGCCGGGGATGATTTTGCAGACGACAGGCGCAAGCATGCTCGTTCCCATTTTACCAAGCTTCGCGAATCATGAGCTAGGTATCTCAGGCACGCAATACTCCATACTTTTAACGGCGGGAGGGCTTTTTGCTGCAGGTGGACTCATTCCCATGGGGAAACTTGCCGATAAGCTGGTTAATAAAAAATGGTTTCTCGTGACTGGATTTGGAGCGTTTGCATTTGGTTTATATATGCTGGCATCAGGACTTTCGTTCTGGTATTGTTTACTAATAGCGGCTGCTCTTGGATTATCCTATTCTGCTATTTTGCCTGTTTGGAATGCGCTGCTGGCTGCCTATGTTCCACCTAATCAAGAGGGGCTTGGCTGGGGCGTATTATCCACCTTTGAAGGCATTGGCGTTATGATCGGTCCAGCTGCTGGCGGCCTAATCGCTGCTTGGAACGGAGAAGCATCCGTTTTTTGGACAAGCGCAATCCTCTTTGGATTGATCGGCTTATTTTATTTATGGTTCCCATTTCCGGCATTCGCTACAAATGTAAAAGCTACAAACAAGTAGAACGGGGTTAGATCTATGGATGATTGGCGCAACTGGCTTGAATACTTAAAACACTTGGATCTCGATTCAATCCAATGGACATTGGAAAGCTATTCGCAATGGGGGCCTTTTCCCGGCATTTTGCTTCCCATGCTTGAATCGTTTCTCCCTTTCCTCCCATTAATTCTTATCATTGCGGCTAATGCCAACATTTACGGCCTCGGCTTTGGATTTCTTTTTTCATGGATCGGTGTAAGCGCTGGTGCCTTCTGCGTATTTTGGATCAGTCGAAAGCTCGGACGCAATGTAAAAGGGAAACTAGAGCGAAGATTTCCAAAGTCGCAGCGGTTCTTCAATTGGGTTGAACGCCGCGGCTTCACGCCGCTATTCCTGCTGGCTTGCTTCCCTTTTACACCTTCAGTCGTCATAACTGTCGTATCCGGACTTAGCAAGGTGCCATTTCCTACTTTTATGCTTGCTACACTGCTTGGGAAGGCAGTTATGATATTTTGCATTTCCTTGATTAGCTTCGATATTGGCAATTTAGTCAATGAGCCTTGGCGTATATTCGTCTCGATAACTGCTGTTATGGTTATGTGGTTCGGGGGCAAACGTCTCGAATCCCGCTATCAGCTTAATGGGTGAGGTGATGGAGTATGTTTTCATGGACCATCTTGGCTAGCTTGCCTGTACATACGCCTCTCCCTCTCCTCACATGGTTTGATGCTTTGGCAACGACGGTCGTGCTGGTCATTGCATTTGCTTTGCTCGCTGGCATGTTTATGTTCATTCGAATTGTTACAGATGACTCAGATAAATTTAAGGACATGAAAGAGATGGTGGAGACGATCTTCGGAACGCCTGCCCATCTCCGTCCGAATCCCGAACAATCCTCCTCCATAAAAGAAGGCAAAGGCGAGCTCATACATGATGCCGCTGCTGCTAAAGCACCATTTTCCGAACCATGTCCCGCTTGCGATGAGATTGTCACTGAACGTGATTCGGTTTGCCCCTCATGCGGACTCCAGTTATTATAGATTGCTCCTGTTCTTCCACCTTGTACTCATACAATTCATCCTTTTGTGGCACACTGTTGAGGATCTTCTTCTGAAGATAAAGAAAATAAAAAAACGATGAGATTCTCGAGGAGGGTAACCACATGTCAGGCAAACAGCCATCCGATCAACAGAAGGCAGCAAGCAAGGCGCAATCCCGAGCAGACCGCAATCTAGCCAGCAAGTCGTCAGCGAGCGAACTGCAGTCAGATGCCGATCGTTCAGCTGTGCCGAAGCACGGATTATAAGGACAGGAAGGTTGGTTGACACCATATGAGCAATGATAATAACCATAATGAGATGAATCCCCTATCTGGTGAGCCTGTTGAAGTAAAAGGCACCTACCGCAACGAATGGGGACGTGAAGAGCAGCTCGAACGCGGAGATGTATTCCCAGCAGATCCAATGCTCGGAACAACCGAGTGGCAGCTCGTTGAGCTCTTCTTCAATAATCATCATGAGGGGCATACTGATCCGAGGCTGGTGCCGCATGACGATGACAATAACCCAGAGGCTCATATGCAGCATCCAAGGCGTCATGAAGGCAGCAACAAAACTGACGATGATCAGTAAACATTGAGCATGCTGTAATATAAGCAGAAAAACAGCAGGCAAGAACGCTCTTAAGCGGCGTTCTAACCTGCTGTTTTTGTTTTATTTGCTAAACTAATGAGCTAAATCCGTTCATGATGACTTTGGTCCATTCTCGGCCTCTTCAGCACAGCGCTTCGCGTTTTCCTCGCGCTGCGTCACTTGATCGAGCAGCTTCTCCAGTCGCCGCAAATGGTAGGCATATTCGAACAATGCCGAAGCGACAAAGACGAGACGCTTATGCTCGTCCGGATCTTCCAAAATGTACGCCGTCAATTCCTTCACAAATCGTGCTTCTCGTTCTTCCTCAGGCTCAATCAGCGCATTAGGCTTCATTTTCCCTTCAGCTTTCAACAAGATGTGCTCGTGATACTTCGATAAATCCTCAATTTGCCGATCGAAGCGCAGCGCCCACTCACTTGCACTTTGGGAGGAAAAATAATGCTCCTCCACCACATCGAGCAGATCAGCCCCTTTTTGCAGAGACTTAATCATTTGTTTCGATACAAGCAGTTGACGGGCATGGCTCGTCTTCGTCTTTGCAAGCACTTTGCGCTCCTCTTCGAATACGGTGTGGCGTTCCTCCAGCTTGTGCAGCGTATCGTGAAGCTTGTTCTTCTCTTGGCGGAAAACCTGCTCCTTCATCTCATTTGAAATGGCTGTGCGAAGCAGCAGAGAAAGCTGTGAATAGGCATGATGAACCTGTTCGGTAAATTGCTTCCTTGGCCGTGGAGGGAATACGAGGACGTTAACCGCAAATGATGCTCCAATCCCCGTTAGCACCATTAAAAATCTTCCTATTGCCACGTCCCAGCCTTGTCCATTCGCCTCCATAATGGCAACGACCGTAACCAGCGTCAGACTAATCGTGCTCTCCATCTTCAAGCGAATACTAATGAGAATGACTAGGATACATACAAGACCTGCCGCAATCGGCGTATGACCGAATAACCGAACGGCTACAATCGCCATTACAGCACCCAGCAGATTCGTTTGCACTTGATCCGCTACACGCTGCCATGAGCGGTAAATAGAAGGCTGAATCGTAAATATAGCTGCCACGGCAGCAATAAGCGGGGAAGCGAAGCCGAACAAGCTGCTCAAATAAATCGCTAAGGCAACAGCCATCCCCGTTTTTAAAACTCTTGCACCAATCGTCATGTTGATTCTGCCTCCGTCACCAGAAGTTCGGCTGAAGCCACCTCTCTTCCATTTACCCAAAGCGTTACAAGATGAAGCCCGCTATAATGCTTGCGCGTCGTTAAATCAGCAAAACGATGAGTGCGAACACTTGAAGCTGACGCTCCTCCGGCATACTCGCGATCCGATAGCAGGAAACGTTTCAATGAAGTTTTCCCTCCAGACTTCACGAATGCAATTCCATATTCGATACGCAGCTTGGCCGGCTCACCCTCACGCAGCTGTACGCGATAGCGTAAAGATACCTCACCGCCAATAGCAACCGTCTCTGGATCTGCCTCGATTGCAGCAAAAGCAACAAGCGGGTGTTCCTCCTCTTCTGCAGATGCGTGCTTCGCGTACCCAAACAATTCCATGATCTGCGGGCTTGATTGCTTAATCAGCGTACGGCAGCCATGACGAATGATCCAATCCGTCTTCGCATCATTGCCGATCCAAGCCTGCGCAAGCGATATGACAAGCTCGGGATGATCTTTCGCAATATCATTCAAGTTGTTAGCTACGCTCTTGCGCACATAAAGTGAATCATCACATTTGAGCTTCTCCAAAATTGGAACAATCGGCGATGGGTCTCGCTTAAAGAGCGGCAGCGCCTGCGCCCACGGCAGGCGTGGTCTTATGCCTTCGCTCGCGAGCCGCCTTACGTGCTCATTCGGATGATCTGCCCATATAAGCATTTGCTTAGCCATACGCTGTGGATCGGCAAGAATGAATGCTCTTATTGCAAATTCTGAGGTCGAATATTTCGTAAAGCGCTCCAGCGCGTCCAAAGACAGCTCCCAGTTTTGCGGCTCCAGTCCAAACACCTCGACGAAGTCCGGAAATATGATAAAAGGCAGCCCTGTGCATTTTTCATCTATTTGATATAAAACAGACAGCGCTTCATCATATGCCTGCGGTAATGTAGCACCCAGCGCTTCTGTTATTTTTCGAGTTCGAGCCTTTAACTCTAATTGCTCCCAGTCACCATCCCTTACACGCTCTGCGAAAAGAACGGCGTCAAAAGGACTCCATGCTGACTTCAGCAAACCCGCAAATTTCTCCAAAAATAATCCATCGTACATAGCCTTAAGCGGTTCTGCCAAATTAATCCCCTCCTCCAGTTATTATACCGAAAAAACCGATTCGATCACTACCTGCATCCGTTATTCATTTATAACGGCGCTGCAAGCAGCAAAAAAGCTCCGAAACGCCCCTGCAGGAGCGCTCCCGAGCTTGTTTTATTTATAAAAATTAAATATAGCGCGCTATGATTCCAGACAACTGCTGCGCAATTGCGTTCGGCCCTGCTGAGAGCTGCTCATTCGTGAAGCGAGCCCGAACAAATGTCTCATCCATATCCATAGCCTCTGCAAAAAAGGATGACAACCCGCGTGCGCGCCGGTCGATTTGGAGCACCAGCTCAAGCTCGCGATCCGATGGATAGAACATCACTTCCAGCTCGTCGAGCTGGCCTCGGAACTGCGAGGTCGGCACAAATTCCAGCTCTTGAATAAATGGCATTTTGCCGCCAAGACGGGAAGAGTACTCGCATTCTGCCTTGCGCAAACGGAAGCCGAGCACATTCAGCGCCTCCAGCACCGTGTTCATGGCGTGTGTCGGAACCACTTCGATTCGGTCATTATCACCAGGATCAACGCCTCCGCGAACGTCTAATTCCGTCTTCACCCATACCGGCGCGCGGCCAATTGTAAGCGGTGTTTGATGGGGCAACTGAAAGGAGAAAGGCACCTCGCGATTTTCATTTGCCTGCAGTGTGAAGGGAGCGCTCACGTGATATCGTCCCACCACTCCCTGTTGCGTTATTTTACTGTCATTGCTCTCACGTATATATTCTGTCATGACCGATAGCTGTATCGTTTCAATTCGCTGCTCTACGTTGCCGCCTTGTATTTTTACGATACCTAGAACCTCTTCACCTGGTGCATAACGTGCTTTTTCTAATAGTGTATCAATCTTTGCTGAGCCAATACCGATGCTTGCCAAAAAACGATTAAACATCAAACCGACCTCCACTCAAATTATCTTCATTCCGAACTGCATAACCGTATTACGATGTCTTGAAAATTAAGTTTCAATTTCAAAAAGTCATCCTTCGGCGCGTGAAAAATTGTTGATTATGAATAGTGTGAACCCGTCTCTAATGGTCTGAATCATCTGATTGGCCTAGCTCGCTCTTTTTCTGATCCATCGGCAAATTCGGCTGCTCCATATACGGCAATTGGATGATGAAGGTCGTCCCGACTCCTAGCTTGCTTTCGGCCGTAATTTGTCCCTGATGATTATTAATAATTTTGAAAGTGACCATTAATCCAAGTCCGGTCCCTTTATCCTTTGTTGTATAAAAGGGTTGACCGATCTTCGACAGCTGCTCCGCAGGCATGCCTGATCCTTCATCTTTAATGCGTATCATTACTCCGCGATCAGGATCAAGCGACATATTAATCATGACAATGCCACCATTATGCATCGCTTCTATCGCATTTTTAAGCACGTTAATAAACGCTTGCTTTAATTGATTCTCAACACCGTATACCCACAATGGACGATAGTCAGAACGGAATTCAAGGATCACATTGTGCAAAATAGCTTGTGTCTCCAGTAAATTAACCGTGTCCGCCATTAATTGACGGCAATCTTTATGCACAAATTCATAAACCTGAGGCTTGGAGAGCATAAGTAGTTCGCTGACGATTGACTCGATACGGATGAGCTCTGTTTTCATAATGTCGTAAAAATGGTTGATATTGCCCCGGCCCGATGAAAGCAGCTGCATAAACCCTTTTAACGAGGTAAGCGGATTTCGAATTTCATGTGCAATGCCCGCCGCTAATTGACCTGCGACATAAAGCTTCTCAGAATTAATGAGCAGCTCCTCATTCTTCTTCCTCTCAGAAATATCCCGAATAATGACTTGTTCAATTTGTTTACCCGAGAAGGTAGAGCTCACCCGTACCATTTCTGTATGAAGCAGCGTCCCTTGCATGGACATCCATTGCAGCTCGATTGGCTTATTGGGCCCATCATCTCCTGCTTGGCCTGCCGTGAGCCATGCTTCCAGTTCATTATGATAGGGCTCTGCCAATAAATTATAAACATTCGAACCGATTATTTTATCCGCTGAATGCACTTCGAATAAACACAAGCCAGCACGGTTCATAAATTCCCATTTGCCATCGCTTATTAATGCTATCGTATCTATGGAATTCTCCACTAGAAGTTTATAACGCTCATTCATTTGAGTATATTTGTTGGATGCAAACCAGGTGGTAAGACTGAAGCTGAGGATAAATAAAGTAGATAAACCAAGTAAAGATGCAAGAATCAGCAAATGTTGGTTTAGAAGATCTGTAGATAAAACATCGCTATAATCAACCTGCAGCGCGTGCATGCCAACTTGATGAACGACTATATTAGACAATCCGAGTGAAAAGCAGCTTTTTATCTTATACCCTGACCCCTTTGTTTCCAGCCAATAAAAAGCCAAATATGCGCCAATAAAGTTGACTCCAAAGGAGATCCAATAAAGCGGCCAATCCATTTTTAGTATAACGACCGATTCAGAAAGCATCGACAAGTAATGAAGCATCGTAGCTCCCAGAGCCATTAATAGAGCTCCAACTAAGAAGCGTACCGATGAGAGATTTTTCTTTTGCATAACAACTAATGAGACATAAATGATAATGACACATGCGAATACTATAGGAAGCATGCTCCAATTCATGACCAATCTATAGTGGGATGCAAGCAACAAAACAACATGCATCGTCCATAGGCCTAGTCCAAATACGGCAGCGCCGCCAATAATCCAATTGAAGCCGTGTGTATGTTCATTTTGCAGAGGCTTTTCAATCATTTTCAGCATCGTATAGGAGGCAAAACACATGATGAAGAGTGATAAAATCAAATAGAATCCATTTCCGTTTATATCGAGGCCGCTCATAGAACTCCTTAAATAACCATTAATTTGCTTTCAAATAGTAAAATTCGACAAAATCCTTTAAAAACCTCTCTTTGTCCCAGCAATATTTCAATTTTTTGTAAGAAATCGAGAGTGAGTTTCTCTTCTGCTCATCTTCGGCTATTATGTTAGAATGACCTTAGTAGAAACAGGCGATAATAGTCTAATAGGATTGCTAGATTTGATCATTTCGCTTCGTAATAGCACGAGGCTTGCGTCAGACATTATTACCGCTTCTTAAAATGTGTAGGAGGAAAAGCAATGAAAATCATTAAAGAGTTTAAAGAGTTTGCAATGAGAGGCAATGTCATCGATTTAGCGGTCGGGGTCATTATCGGAGGAGCTTTTGGTAAAATCGTAACTTCTTTGGTTAACGATGTGATTATGCCGCCGATCGGTGTGGTTTTGGGAGGCGTCGATTTTAAGGATTTAAAAATTCCTCTTTATAGCAAAGAACACGCCGCCAGTGTCACCGCAAGCAATGGAGGCAAAATAGATGAAACCTTGCTGCCTACTATCAATTATGGCCAATTCATAAACGTTATGCTGGACTTTATCATCGTTGCATTCTGTATCTTTCTGCTTGTAAAAGTAATCAATGTGCTTCGCCGCAATGAGAAGAAGGAAGCTCCACCTGTTGAAGTGACCGAGAAGGATTGCCCTTACTGCTTGTCCAAAATCCCTGTGAAGGCTACGCGCTGCAAGCACTGCACATCCCAGCTAGAGGCTGCTGCACATGGCTGATGAGCTCTTTGACATTTATGACGAGCAGCTTCGGCCGCTGGGCACAGCAACACGCGCAGAGACGCATGCGAAAGGTTATTGGCACCGCAGCTTCCATTGCTGGCTGACGCGCCGCGAAGGAAACCGCAGGTTCGTGCGGTTTCAGCTGCGTCAGGCAAGCAAGGATACAAATCCGGGCTGCTATGATATCACGGCGGCCGGTCATTTGAGTGCGGGCGAAACGATTCGCGAGGCCATTCGTGAGCTTGAGGAAGAACTAGGGGTTTCCGCCTCATTTGAACAGCTCATACCACTTGGGCAAATCAGAGAAAATATTAGCGGTGAAGTAAACGGAATCCCCTTTATCGACCGTGAGGTCAGTGACGTTTTTGGCCTTGTGTGCGAGCTGCCTTTGACAGAACTTCTGCTGCAGCCTGAAGAAGTGGCCGGCGTTTATGAGGCTGATCTAGATGAGCTGATTGCATTGTTTGAAGGCTCTTTATCTGCGGTTTCTGCGTCAGGTGTTGAGCTCGTCGATCAGAATGAGCAGCTGACGATTGTCCAGTGCTCTGTTTCGGCGAAGCAATTCGTTCCTCGCGAGTTTTCTTATTATACGAGCGTACTTCAGGCTCTGCACGGTTGTACTTAAGGGATGCCTTGCTTTTGCTAGCTGGATCGCGAACGCCCATTGTTCGCTCCCAATTGCTATACCACTGGTCAATTAAGCCATGGATATTATAAAATTCAGTATGGCGCGGCGCTAGGTCAAAATCATTCAGCTCGGGCTGATTGTACAGCCTCGCCGCCATTTCATGAAAACACCCGTGAAGATTGTACTCAATAAAGCTGCCCAGCTGATCGGCTGTAGCGAATGAACGCGGATTGTTCTGTACTCGCTGCTCTGCGCCTGGATTAAAGCAGGAGGAACGCCTGATCTCCTCAGGCACTTGGTTCCAGCCAGCAATCCAGCTGCGGTCATAGCCCATTGAATCATGCCAGCTGTATACCCTATTAATAAAATCTCGATGAAATCGCAGAAACCGATCGCCATAACCCGGCGGCGGTATCGTTCCTGGAACCAAATGATTCGTATGATGCCATACGCGGTGCTCATCTAACAACGCTTGCGGAAAATTAGGTATTCGCGGCATCCTCTTTCCCTCCAAACTTATACATGATTCTCGTCTCTCACTCCTATAACGTATGCAGCCCATAYAACTCCTGTGATATGCCTCCTTTTTAAATAACAAAAAGGACTGCCAACATAAAATTATTGACAGCCCTTCCTATTAAATTGAAATTACCAGAATTGACGACGGCATTCATCTACTTCTCTTTTGACGCAAATATCAAATGAGACGGTTACATCTTGATTTCTTCCGAACGCACAGAAAATTCTTACACAGTCCTTGTCACGCGTGCAGAAGAAGCTAACTACACGGCAATGGCAATCAATCAAGCTTTGAACGGCTCTTGCATCACGACATCGTATCGCTCTCACAAGTTTGGCAGCAGTGCGCTCATCTTTCAGCTGTTTAAAAATATCACTTAGCTCAGCTCCTGCTTCTTGCATCGCTTCAACTGCCGGGTCTTCTCTGCGGCCGCAGCTTTTTTGCTCCACTGGGCTTATGCTTTCAGAAGAAATACGAGCTCGGCTTTTTGTTTTGCGAGCAGCTTTCACATTGCTAACTTTCAGTATTGATTTAGCAGACATATTATTCCACCTCCCTATCGAACATACTCTATTCTATGTAAATTTAAGAGATTTGCATGGACGGGTATCGCCCTCCATATGTTGAATTTAACCTTCCATTTTTGTATGACCCGCTCGCTTCCTGCATACCTATATGACATACCATACGAATGGAGGTCTTTGGCTTGGCAGAAAATATGATGAGCATGGGCAATATTGGCAATATGGGCAATGTGCCAACCCCCGGCAACATGGGCAGCATGCCTAACATGAACACCATGAGCAGTATGCCGAATACGGGGAATATGGGAAGCATGTCCTCCAATATGAGCAACATGGGCAATATGCCAAACGTCGGCAGTATGAGCGGCATGCCCAATATGAGCAACATGGGCAATATGCCAAACGTCGGCAGTATGAGCGGCATGCCCAATATGAGCAACATGGGCAGTATGCCGAAAGCAGGCAATATGGGCAGCATGTCCAATATGAGCAACATGGGCAGTATGCCGAACGTCGGCAGTATGGGCGGCATGCCTAATATGAGCAACATGGCAGGCATGGAGAAACCCGCTCCAGTGATCTATGAAGCCGAAGCGCAGCACACTGCAATGGTGATGGAGGTACGCGATAGGATTATGAACATGTGCGGCGGTCATATGCATAAATACGTTTGCGTCCAGACCATCGATGGACATGTATTTGAAGGCAAGCTTATGCATATCGATCACTGCATTCTTTATTTGCAATGTACGATGCGAGACCCGCGTGCTTTCATGAACCCGTACAATGCGGTGCTGCCACTCGTTCTGTATGAGCTTCTTGTCATCACACTGCTCTAAGTATCAAGTTTGGCTTGGATTCATTCGACAAAAGCATGTCCCTTTTGACATCGACGGTCTATGACTGCGAAAGCTGTCATACATATGCATAGAATGAAACGTCGATGAAATGAGGGGAGTAGACTCATGATTGAACGGATAAATCGGCTTCAGATAGAACTCCCGCCATCACCTTACGCGGATGCGAACGCCGCGGCAGCGGTGCAGGAGCTGCTTGGAGGAAAATTTGGTGAAATGTCCACCTTAAACAACTATATGTATCAGTCCTTTAATTTCCGTGAGAAAAAGAAGCTTAAACCGTTCTACGACCTCGTATCCAGCATAACAGCAGAGGAATTTGGCCATGTGGAGCTTGTTTCGACAGCTATTAATATGGTGTTAACAGGGACAACAAGTCCCGGTGATCCTAATTCTGCCCCACTAAAGGAAGGCATAAATAAGCGCAACAGCTATTTTTTTATACAAACCGGTCAAACCTCGCTGCCAGGTGATTCGATGGGACGCGCATGGACTGGCGATAATGTATTTAGCAGCGGCAATCTCGTGCTTGATTTGCTGCATAATTTCTTCTTGGAGTGCGGAGCACGAACGCATAAAATGCGAGTATTTGAGATGACGGATCATCCTACAGCAAGGGCGATGATCGGATATTTGCTCGTTCGCGGCGGCGTCCATGTGCTTGCCTATGCCAAAGCGCTCGAAATCGCAACGGGTGTTGATGTGAAGAAGCTTATCCCTATTCCCGACCTTAGCAACAACAGCTTCGAAACGGCTCGGAAATACGAAGCAATGGGGCTTGGCAACAAGCTGTATACATTCAGCCAGAACGACTACAAGGATATTGTCCTCATTTGGAATGGACAAAATCCGCTTACCGGCGCTGAGCTTGAGGTCATTCAGGGCGCACCGCAAGGCGCACCTATGCCTGATTTGAGCGAGCTTCCAGAAGAGTTTGCTCCAGGCATCTCGCAAGAGGATTTTATTGAAATTGCCCGTCGGCTGCAGAAAAACGCCGGACTATAACCATGTCATGATTCAAGGAAGACCTCCTCATGCGCGCAAAGCGGCTTGGAGGTCTTCCTGCTCCTATTCCCTCGTTTTCCTATGCTATACTAAACAAAAGGCGAGGGAACGAAGGTGATTGCGATTCAAGTTTTGGCTATGCTTACTATGCTTATTGATCATATTGGTCTGTTATGGTTCCCTGAGAACGTCGTTTGGAGAATCATTGGACGGCTGGCACTCCCCTTCTATGCGCTCGCGATTGTCCTCGGTTATTACCGAACGAGCAATTTGGATCGTTATCTGAAACGGGTAGCATGGATCGCGCTTTTATCGCAGCTGCCTTATCAATTTGCCTTTTACCGGCTTGAAGTCAATACGGTAGGCACTTTATTCGTCTGCCTGCTGCTTCTGCGCCTTCTAGACAAATGGAATGGCAAGCCGCTTCTTCAAGTTCTGCTTTGCCTTTCACTCGCTGGACTTCTCGAGTTTATGCCCTTCAGCTATGGCGCATATGCTGCACTGCTCGTACTCATTTATCGTTATGCTCAAAATCAATCCTTTGTTGTGTTTCACTTCTCCTTGGAAGTGGTAAGCATCTTTATAAAGGAATGGTTCATACAGCCCTTTAGCATATTTGCTACTATTCTTATGGTCTATGTTCCTGATTTCATGCGCAGCCTCGAAACCATCAAAGTACCGCGCTTCGTTTGGCGCAGCTTTTATCCGCTTCATTTGACGCTCATCGCAATCATTTATTATGCAACCAGCAGCGAGAGCTTTAAGGAAATATTTCGCAAGCTATCATTCAGTTGATCATTCCGCCAGTTTTTCTATGGCTTTCATACATGAGATTGCAGCTGCGACACCTCTTAAGCATGTGCAGTAATTGTTGAACATGTTAGAAAAGTGTAAATAAAGTAAACAAAATTCTGACCACATATTCATAAGGGGCTAAAATATTTACGTTAGAATGGAGGAAATTGATCGGAGGTGTTATAGGAAATGATGAAAATCGTTACCTTTAAAAGTCGTTCTGTCCCAGTCTATTACCCTAATGAACAATCCGCATCCATAGATCTGCTTCATCATAAATTGTACGAACTAGAACTCGATTTTGACTTCCGCAAAAAGTGGAGAAGAATCAAATCTGTTGAAATGGTGCGTGATGTCGCTATTTTTCAGTATAACGACGGCACAAAGCTCTACCTTGAAGTATGTTAGATAACTCGTAAAGAAAGACCTGCAGGCAAAGTGCCCGTCAGGTCTTTTTGTGTTTTTATCAATCCCATTCGCCTAAAAAAAGCCCCAACAGCATATCGCTGCTAGGGCATTACTCATTCTCCTTTAAGCTAAACCTTAAATTTCATAATTTCCTTCTGCAAATGCTCTGCCATATTGGCAAGCATAGCTGATGCCGCTGCAATTTCTTCCATCGAGGCCGTCTGCTGCTGCGCCGCTGCAGCTACAGATTGCGTACCAGAAGCTCCTTCAACCGCGATATCAACGACCTCTTTAATGGTCAGCATCACTTGCTCCGTACCTGCTGCAAAGCCATTTGCTGCTTGTGAAACCTCATCAATTTGCTCAGCAACCTGCATAACCTCGTCCCGTATAAAGCCAAACATGCGGCCTGCTCCTTCAACTGCTTGGATGCCGCCGGATACGACAGTGCCCGCATCATTCATCGCCAGCACCACACGTTCCGTCTCCGTGCCAACAGCCATAACAATCTTCGTAATATGATCGCTTGATTCCTTCGTTTGCTCTGCCAGCTTGCGAACCTCGCCAGCTACAACCGCGAAGCCTTTGCCATGCTCGCCCGCTCTGGCCGCTTCTATAGAAGCGTTCAGTGCAAGCAGATTCGTCTGAGCAGAAATGTCTGATATAACCTGCACCATTCTAACGATTTCAGTGGATCGATTCCCAAGTCCTTGTACGGCTGCAGCCAAACTATTAAAGGATAGCTGTATCGATTCCATTTGAACAACTGCCTGCTGCAGCGTCTCGTTTCCTTCTGTTGCCTGGCGGGAAGTTTTTTTGGCTGCATGTGACGCTTGCTCCGTGCTGACCGCAATTTGCTGAACGCTTGCCGACATTTCATGTATAACCTGAAAGCTCTGCTCAGCACTAGCCGATTGCTTCTCTGCCCCATCTGCTACCTTCTGAATCGTATATGCGATATGCTCGCTTGCATGGCTGGTTTGTTCTCCGCTAGCCATAAGCTCCTCCGAGGAAGCAGCTACCTGATCCACGCTGCTCCCCACCTCGTGCACAAGCGTTTTAAGCTGCATTACCATTTCATTAAAACTTACAGCAAGTACACCTGTCTCATCTCGGTAATGGCAAATAATTGGATCTATTTGAAGATTACCTTTTGCAACCTCCATCGAAAGCGCAGAAACCTGCTTGATTGGCCGTGTCATGCGGATCGTAAACAGTATTGTTGCTGCCATACCGACCGCTATCGTAATTAATAAGGTAACGATTGTCACCGTCACAATCTGTTCTGCACCCTTATTAAAATCCTGCATATATGTACCCGCGGCAATAATCCAGCCCCAGTGAGGGTCCTTCTCTAGGTAAGTAATTTTCGACGCCAGTTCATTCTCTGTACCCGGAAGCGCCCAAGTATAATAAACAAAACCGCCACCCGACTCCGCTTTCTTCATGAAGGCATCCGAAACAGGGAGACCCCATTCAGAATCGAGCACTGGTTCTCCATCGCTGTACTTAAGTCCAGCAAGACTGCTGCCCTCCATCGTGGGATGGGCAATCGTGAGTGAGTCTTTGTCTAATGCAAAAACATAACCATTTTCACCGAGATCAATGCTTTTATTGATAGGCCGTTTGCCTGCCTCATTCTTTGGCCCAAGCATAGTGACTTTGACGAACTCCTCTGCTTTGGCGCGGTCAATCGCTCCTGCTTTCACCTGTGTGTCGAGCAATGCAATTAAACCAATGGTGCTTTTAACGCTATTTTGAAGCAGCTTTTCGCCGCCCTTGTCCAGTTCGCTAACAGCAGTATTGTAACTTAAAGTACTAACTAGAATGCTAGGAATTAAAAGAAGCGACAAGCATAACGCCATTAGCTTTATACGAATCGTAGGCTTGATCGATCGAAGATTTTTTAGCTTGCTCAATAGACTCACTTTACAGTTCTCCTTTAGTCATCTTCTTTGCTGTGTATTCCGAACGTCGTATCATGGATATATCAAGCACGTCAGGTTCCTGTGGTTTGCCCAGAAGGAATCCCTGTACATAATTGCAACCCCATTCTCCTAATAATTCGTATTGTTCCTTGTACTCTACACCCTTGGCAATCACTTCAAGACCAAGCTTATGAACGAGATTAATGATGCCTTCAACGATAATGCGATCCGCGCTTTGCAGATCAATGTTTCTAATGAATGACTTATCGATCTTAAGGCAATGAATCGGCAATTGATTCAAGTTGGTGAGGGAAGAGAAGCCTGTTCCAAAATCGTCTAATATGATTCGAACGCCAGCTGCCCGAAGCCGGCTAAGTGTAGATATGGCTGTAGTTGAAGTATGAAGCATACCGCTTTCCGTTATTTCAAGCTCAAATGAGGAGGGCGCAAGCTCATACTCCTTTAACACATGCAGCACCGTTTGTGAAAAGGTCGAATCTTGCAACTGAAGAGAAGATATATTAATGGACATGTTAAGACTATTTAAACCATATTTGCTCATGTTCGCGAGCGTTTTGCACGATTCTCTAAGCACCCATTCTCCAATAGGTACAATGAGACCGCTATGCTCAGCTATAGGTATAAATTCTGTAGGTGAAATATCGCCAAGCTCAGGATGCTGCCAGCGCAGCAGCGCTTCAAATCCTTTAAGCTTGCCGTCCTCCATGCGATAGATTGGTTGATAGCTGAGGTGAAATTGCTGTAAATATAATGCCGGTCTTAATGCCGCTTCGATAGCGATGCGTCGGTTAAGCTTATTCGTATCTTCCAAATTATAAAATCTTGCTCGATTGCCGCCCTRCTCTTTTGATTGGTATAGGGCCGACTCCGCTCGGCATATAAGCTGTTCGCTTGTTCGTCCATCCTTCGGGTACAACGTTGCCCCAATACTCGAGGTCAAATATAGCTCAGCTCCGTCAATCTCGATGGGACGTTCAATCGCGTTTTTGATAGCCTCCACAGCTTGCATGCTTTGACATTCATCATGTTCTACAGGCATAGCTACCATAAATCTGTTTCCACCAACTCTACTCACCGTTGTAGCAGCCTTTCTAGCTTCAGCCAGACGCTGCCCCATCATGAGGAGTACATGGTTGCCAAACTCTGTTCCTTTGGTTTCATTTAAGCGATAAAATTTATCCAAATCCACCAACGCCACCACCATCCGCTTGCCTGCTGCACGTACGACATTTACGGCCAATTCCAGCTGTGCAAAAGCCTCCTTGCTACAAGGCAAACCGGTCAACGCATCCATGTTGTTCGACCACCATCCTTTTCCATTTCAGTTATATACACTCATTTTGTCATACAACTATTAGAAAAATTAATGAGCAATATTTAGAACATTGTTAGATAATTTAATACCCGTTCTAACAACCTTACAATTAGGAGAATGGCGGCGAATATTGATAGTATTGCTGGCAAATGGGCAAAAAAAAGAATCACTCCATGTTATAGAGTGATTCTTCTTACATAATAGCTTATTCAGCTTTGATTCTTGCTCGTATGCTGAGCGGTATACTTATAGCCGAATCCCCAAACCGTTCGAATGAGCCGCGGTTCCTTCGGGTTCTGTTCAATCTTCTTGCGAAGGTTGACGATATGTACGTCTATGGCACGGTCTGTTACGAAGGAATCAAAGCCGCGGATCGTATTTATAAGTTCTTCCCTGCTAAACACCTTGCCCGGATGTGCAAGAAATAATTTCATCAGCTCATATTCCGAGAAGGTTGTTTCAACTAACTTCCCGCGAACCAGCAATAGGCGTCTCTCAAAATCAAGCTGAATGAGCTCCCCCTCTTCGGTCGCTTCCACTGCTGCTGAAACCTGCTGCGCTGTCTCTGTCTGCATCGTATTCGATCGACGAATTAACGCCTCTACCCTAGCTGTCATTTCGTGCATGCTGAATGGTTTGCACATGTAATCATCCGCTCCAGCTTTTAAAGCCTGAACTCTTTCTGACACTTCACTCTTCATGGATAGAATCATAATCGGTACGTTAGAGCGCTTTCTAATTAGCGCACACACTTCCATTCCGTCCAGATCGGGCAAGATTAAATCAAGCAGCACCAAGTCCGGATTAAACTCTGATGCGAGTCTTAATCCATCATCCGCTCTATAAGCTTGCATGACAGAATAGCCTTCCTCGGATAAATACATAGACAGCATATCACTCATCATGACGTCATCTTCAATAACTAAAACCTTATACATTGTCGTCACCCTTTTTGAGGATTGAAGATTTCTGTCGAATATTTTTTGTATCTCTACTATACCTTAACGTTATTAAAGGAACAACAAGTTGTTAGAAATTTGTTAGGTTTTATTGTCGAATACATCTTTCGCTTTCCGAAGCCCATCCAAAAGCCGCTTTAACGTCACCTCTAACTGAATAATAGCTTTTTGCAAATTGTCTGATTCTAGCTCCGGCAGCTTCACGATTCGCTCAACCTCACAAGCCGCCTCTAACAATTCGTAGGCGGATAAATAACCGGCAGCCCCCTTAAGTGTGTGAGCCATTCGTTTGACAATTGTTAGCTCCGATTGCTTAATCATCATTCGCAGCTGGTCTGCAAATGAATCGTAATCAAGCATAAATTGCTCCATCATATGCAGCAAGATCGGCAGTTTTCCATTCACTCTTGCCAGTGCGCTTTCAACGTCCATGCCGTCAATAGACGGCAAACTATCTATATTTGCTGGTTCTAATGTACGTGTACGATCATTTAGCCCAGATTTGACGACCGGCTGAATAGTCGAACCGCTGATTTCCTTCAACCAATAGGAAATGACATTATGAATTCGCTCGGAGGAAATAGGCTTCGTTACCACATCGTTCATCCCCAGCTTCAAATAACGCTCGTGATCATTGCGAAGCACGTTTGCCGTCACGGCAATAATCGGAATATGATCATATTTGGCTTGTTTGCGAATGATGCGAACCACTTCCGATCCATCCATTACCGGCATATGAATATCCATTAATATAAGATCCCAGCGCTCTTCACCCAGCTTAATCAGCACTTCTTCGCCATTCTCAGCTAAGCCGACCTCGTAGCCCCGCTCCTTCAAAATTTCGATTGCAACCAGCTGATTAATTTTATTGTCCTCTGCTAACAAAATCCGCGTATTTGTCACATTTTGTTGAATCGTGGCTACTGACTCGATTTCTTGCTCCTTCCCATCCGTACCTTTATGATCGAGAACACTTTCAATTGCACGAAGCATAGCCGTCCTCATGATAGGCTTAATTAACAATGTGACCGGTCTTTGCTCAGCAGGAAGCTGCATCATTTCGTCGCGTCCATAAGAGGTCGTCATAGCAATGGTTTTCACACCGGCTAGTTCCGCATCACGATGGAATTCAAGCCAGGTTTCTGCACCGTACATATCCGGCATCTCCATATCCAGTACGATAAGCTTCGGCAGTGCGCCAGCTCCAATGCGGCGCAGGCGATCTCTAGCCATTTTCCAAGAATGAAATGGAATAGGTGTCAAGCCAAACGATTCGACAATATCGCTCCAGTGCTCCCGCATCTCGTCATCATCCTCTACGATCCACACGGGCTGCTCCAATAAATCCTGATGAACCTGCAAACGCGGTTCTGTATACTTATGAATAATAGTGAATGGCAGCGTAAAGTAAAACTCGCTTCCAACAAGCGCTTTGCTGGTAACCTTCAGATTGCCTCCCATTAATTCAACAAATGATTTGGATATGACAAGTCCAAGCCCCGTTCCACCAAACTTCCGTGTTGTTGATCCATCCGCTTGCGTAAACGGTTTAAAGAGCTTCTGGACCTGCGCCTCGCTCATCCCAATCCCTGTATCCGAGATGATAAACTTCACGTTTACCCCTTTATCGGTCTGCTCCACTATCTCCAGCTTCAGCCTTACTTTTCCTCTATTCGTAAATTTGATCGCATTCATGCACAAATTGAGCAGCACCTGCTCAAGACGCAGCGCATCGCCAATTATCGTTTGCGGCAATTCCTCTGGCGTATCAATAATAAATTCAAACTGCTCTTTACCGCCCATAAATACGCTTAATTGATCGGTGATCCGGTGCATCAGCTCCTCAGGCTGGAACGGCTGACGTTCGATGTCGACCTTGCCTGCTTCAATTTTGGAGAAATCCAAAATATCATTAATAATTCGCAGCAGCGTCTCCGAGGATGTATTCATCTTGTCCATATAATCCTTCTGTGACGAAGACAGTCCTGTCTTGCGCATTAATTGCGTCAAGCCGATAATGCCATTAAGCGGCGTGCGTATCTCATGGCTCATGAGTGCCAGGAATCGGCTTTTCGCTTGATTCGCTTCCTCCGCTTCGAGTGTGGCCCGAACAAGCTTCTCCTGCACCATCTTCTGCTCCGAAATATCTCTTGCTATGCAGGAGAAAAACAGCTCGCCTGTGTCTTCATCCTTATGCGGAACGATGACCATGGATACGTACAGCGGCTCGCCATTTCGCTTCATCAGCTGCGCGTCGCTTTCCCAGTAACCAAACTCTCTGGCGAGCGCTGCTCCCCTCACAAGCTCCGAATACATTTCTGGTTGAGAATATTCCTCTACCATATGCACCTCATCCGCTTTGCTTTGCAAGCCCAGCATTTCTCTGCCTGCCCCATTCATATAAACGAGTTTGCCGCGTGAGCTGACTGAGGCTATTAAATCCTTGGCTGATTCTACGATGTCAAGCAAACGGTTGCGTGCCTTCTCTACATGCTTGCGGTCGGAAATATCGAGCACCATGCCTACAACTCCAGAGAATCGTCCATTGCGGTCACGCAAACCATTCGAGCTGTGCAGCGTTGGAATTCTTGTTCCGTTTTTATGAATAAAGGTCCATTCCCTCTCATAGGAGAAGCTGGCGCTGCGGAGCTCCTTGAATACCTCAAGACCAGGCTGAATCGTTCTGCCAAGCTGTTCGGTAAGCTTCTCAGCTTCCAAGCGAACCTCATCTAGATCCATGAACAACAGCGGTGTAGCGCTACCAGCCAGCTCCGAAGTCTTATAGCCCAGCATCTCTTCTGCTGTTTTATTCAAATAAGTGACCTTATACTGATCGTCAAGCACGATAAATGCATATTGATTCTGATTAATGATTGCCTCAAGGCGATCGAACATTTCTTGCAAATGCTCCATCATGCCGTTCACAGAATGACCAAGCTGACCGATTTCGTCATACGGCTCAGCTTCAAGATGCTCAGCCTCGAAGCTCCCCGCTGCAGCCTGCTCCGTAACGCCCAAAATACGTTCTAACCGCTTCACAATACGTTCGAAGTAGAGAAAGAAAAAGATTACAATAATCACTTCTGAGACGGCAATCGTCGTGAAAATACGCCAAAAGATCGGCTTTACCTCTTCTTCCAGCTTGGACATTGGCTCTTGCAATGCAAAACGCCATGGCGTTTCACTCACCTTCGTATGAAAAACCGCGTACGCTCTTCCCGCTATGTTAATTTCCGAAACACCCTCATAGGAGCCAAGCATCTTCTCCGCAATCGGAGACAAGGAAGACTGCTCATGAAATAAGCCCTTGCTAATGATTTCTTGGTCATCAGAGCTATAGATGATGCCGCCTTCATCATTGAATAAGCGTAAAATTGTTTGATCTCCTGTAAATTCAATGAATGGCCGGAGTGTCGCCATGACAATAGAGGCATACACAACTCCTTTGAGTTCATTCGTAGCTCCATATACAGGTACAACAATAAATGATTGCGTAGCATCAGAAAAAGAAGGCTTAAATGGGTCCGTAATGACCACTTTGCCTGTAATCGACTCCTGAAAAAATGACTCCATGCTCATATCTCTTCTAATACCATCGGTACGCAGGCTTATGCCCGATTCATCAATATACCCAATCGAGTGATAGATAAAGCCCCCGCGAACGAGCTCGCGTCCAAAATAATGAAGACGCTCCTCATCTGTGCCAAAACGGACAACCTCTGTTCGGCTCATCACAATAACCTCCGCCTTGCGGATAGCCATCCATGACGCCAATTCGTTTGCACGTTTGTTTTGCATACTGCTTGTTTTCTCGATTTCGGATTTAAGCATTGCATCCTTGACCGCAGAATAGTTGCCTATTCCGGCAATTAACAGCGGGAAAAAAGAAATGAGAACAATCAGGATCAAACCTTTTGTACGCAACGACATTTTTTTCAAACCACTTCCACCTTTCGCTACGCATGAGCCAAATCTGCCTGACTTTGACACTATTATATCTCTTTCAACTATTATTTGGATAATAAAAAAACGCTAGATTCTGCATGCCGCAACACTGCGGCTAGCTGCTCTAGCGTCTCATTATCATTTATACTAAGCTATTCGGCTGCAAGCACCGATTCAATACGGCTAAGCTCATCGTCGCTGAAATCAAGACGGCGTAGTGCTGCAACATTATCATCAATTTGTTCAACACGGCTTGCTCCGATCAAAGCCGAAGTTACTCTTCCGCCTCGGAGTACCCAAGCAAGAGACATTTGGGCAAGCGATTGTCCGCGATGCTGTGCAATCTCATTCAACTGCTTAATTTTATTCAATGTGCTGTCTGTAATATGATCCGCCTTCAGAAACACACTTGGTCCTCCAGCGCGTGAATCGGCAGGAACACCGTTCAAATAACGATTCGTCAGCAAGCCTCCAGCAAGCGGAGAAAATACGATCGAGCCAATGCCTTCTTCATCCAATACATCCTGCAAGCCGTTCTCGATCCAGCGATTGAACATCGAATAGGATGGCTGATGAATAAGGAAAGGCGTACCTAGATCCTTCAGAATAGCGGCCGCTTTAGCTGTTTGCTCTGGATTGTAATTCGAAACGCCGACATACAGCGCTTTTCCTTGGCGCACAATATGATCAAGAGCCCCCATCGTTTCTTCAAGCGGGGTATCCGGATCTGGACGATGGTGATAAAAAATATCGACATAATCAAGGTTCATCCGCTTCAAGCTCTGATCCAAGCTGGAAATCAAATATTTGCGCGAGCCCCATTCGCCATAAGGGCCTTCCCACATATAGTAGCCAGCTTTGGTTGATATAATAAGCTCATCTCGATATGCTGCAAAATCTTGTTTAAGTATTTGGCCAAACATTTCTTCCGCTGAGCCCGCAGGCGGTCCATAGTTATTCGCAAGATCGAAGTGCGTAATGCCTAAATCAAATGCGCGGCGTACCATGGCACGCCCATTCTCATGACGGTCAATGCCGCCGAAATTATGCCACAATCCTAAGGAAATTGCCGGCAGCTTTAAGCCGCTTCGTCCGACACGGTTATACTTCATGCTCTCATACCGATTATTAGCCGCTAAATAAGTCATGTTCAATATTCCCCCAAACCGTTATTGGAATCGCTTATTGTGCTTATTAATCAACAACAAGCTGCTTCCCGTATATTGTACAACTGCAGCTTGCCAAATGGAAATGCAACTATTTGATCAGCCTTTTCTCCAGCTTCAAATGCGGACTGTTGCGGACGGTTTCCTCGAAAAAGCTCGTTTGCTCCCGAACAAGGCGCTCCCATGCCTGAACGCACACGGGGTCGAAATGTCGCCCGCTCTCCTTTAGAATAATTTCCATAGCCGCCTCATGCGACATCGCCTCTCGGTAAGAACGTGACGAAGTCAAGGCATCATAAACATCCGCTACGGCAGTGACCCGTGCAAGCAGCGGTATCTGTTCACCTGCAAGCTGATCAGGATAGCCGCTGCCGTCCCACTTCTCATGATGAGACCTTATAACAGAAAGCTCCTCCGGCATAAAACCTAATCTTTTGCACAAATCGTAGCCCGATATAGGATGCACCTCAATAATTTCACGTTCCTCTGGTGTAAGCTTGCCTGGCTTGTTCAAAATCGTATCCGGTATTCGCAATTTGCCGACGTCATGAACTAATCCGCCTTGCGCAATCGCTCTTAATTCAGCTGAGCTGAGCGAGAGCTCCTCGCCCAGCTTCAAAGCATAGAGAGCTACCCGATAGTTATGGCCTGCTGTGTAAGAATCACGTGCTTCCGTTGTCATCACCAGCTCTCGAACGCTTGAAGACATATAGGTATTAATCCAATCGCGCGGATTGGCGCGGAACATCAGCTTAATAGAGGCTGTAATGGACTTCGAACTGACATATTGATTCACTATACCCCCAACCATGACGATAACAGAAGCAAGCAATAGGAAATGGTAAAGCCACCAGCTTATATTCCAAGCCTCGCCACTAACGATAATCAGCTGTGCAATAATCATCCAYCCTGAGCTGTACACGATGGCGAGCTGCAATGGAAAACGAGAGGATATGTACGCTTGCAAATACCGATATATTGTCCAGCCATTCAAAGCGATCGTAAATAGGCTTGCGGCCCATTTCATCGGCAATTCCTTAAAATGTAGAAACAGAATAAGATTCGGATGAAACCAAAGGATGGTGCAAAGGGCAAGAAGCAAGGATATCCATAAGGGCAAAAGCATTCGCTGCAGCTGCGCAAACCATTTGATGAGAGGACGATCTACAGATATAGAGGACAACCACAACCATACAACGGCCAGTATAACGCTAAGCTGAGCAGTGCTGCCTGCAGTACTTGAGTGATGCGTTAAAAAACCAGGGGTAGATAAGCCATGCAGAACAAACAATGCAGATAATGATACATAAGATAACGATAGAAAACTAATCTTAATATTGCGAAGGGTAATCGCGACGAATCCTACAGCAATAGCAAGGATCAGTGAGATCAATGCTACGAGACTGACGATATAAAAATGCTCTTGAGGTGCGTTAATGCTCTTATCAAGCTCCGAACCTCGCAACGCGAAATAGCCTGCCAACGGCAAAAGCATTAATAAAACTAAACGTGTGTATACCCACATATTTTTGCGCAAGCTTATTCCTCCTAGATGTCGTTCTTTATATGTATTTGCTGGTAAACATACCGCCTGTGGGAGGCGCAAAATGTAAAGCTCCATCAAAAACCAACATGAAACTTGTAGGATAATGTTGGATATTCGTCTTTTACTATCATATCATCACGCAGTCAACCTATAAATAGTGAAATTTCGCGGAAATACGGATAATTCGAGCCGACAACATATATTTTTATTTTAGATTAAGGTTTTTTCAATCTTGTTTTGTTATAGTAGTTGAAGACAGGTAAATTGAAGGGAGTTTATGGAATGAATAACAAGGAATCGCAGCCAAACAAAGACGCAGAAAACGAATTGACTGCGAAGGAAGAACGTTACGAGCTCGAACAGACAGAAGAGCAGGACAAGCTTTCGGATCAAGATACAGCTATCGAAGAGGAGCTTCAACAAGAATTAAACGAAGAGCTTCCTGAAGCATCAAACGACGAGGTTCGTGCTGCTGCCCTARATTCGGAGAGCGTTCATCAGGCTCCCAAAGGCGGAAGCGGTAAAGCATGGTTGATCGTCTCAGCAGTACTGGCTATTTTGCTGATCGTCGTATTAATTAAACCGCCATTTGGATCAAGCAATGAAACCGTGGCAACTGTCAACGGTGTCAACATAGGGAAAGACAGACTTTACGATGAGCTAGTTAAAGCAGGCGGTCCGGCTACACTTGAGAACATCATTACACAAGAGCTGATCTTCCAAGAAGCAGAAGCAAATAACGTCAAAGTTACAGACGCTGACGTGGATGCTGAAATTGCGCTGATCAAGAAGAGCTTTGGTACGGACGAGCAGTTCAATAATGCACTTGCTCAGTACAACATGACGCTTGAAAACTTGAAAAGCGATACAAAAATCAATCTAACGATTCGTAAAGTTTTGGAGCCAAAAACAGATGTAACTGCGGAAGAAATTCAACAGTTCTATGATACAAACAAAGCTGCGCTTGGCACGCCTGAGCAAATTCAAGCTTCACACATTTTGGTAGCTACAAAAGAAGAGGCTGACGCTATTCTAGCTGAGCTTAAGCAAGGCGGCGACTTCGCTGCAATTGCAAAAGCGAAATCGATCGACCCAGGTTCGAAAGATAATGGCGGAGATCTTGGCCTATTCGGAAAAGGAAAAATGGTTCCTGAGTTTGAAGCTGCTGCTTTTGCTCTAAAAATCAATGAAATCAGCGGTGTTGTTCAAACCGAAAACGGCTTCCACATTATTAAGAAAACAGCTGAGAAAGCTGCTGTTGTTCCAACGTTCGAAGAGAAAAAAGAAGAAATTAAGAACCAGCTTGTTGCTACAGAAGCAAATGAGCTATCCGAAGCTTGGATGACCGAAATTCGTGCAAAAGCAAAAATCACGAACACACTGACTCCAGCAGCTACTGACGCTCCAAAAGCTGAATAATAGCTAATGCTTTTTTTAAAGGGACTGTGCTTCATAGGTTATTTATAACCTGTGGGCACAGTCCTTTTTTCGCAATAAAAAGCCCCCCTTTCGCCCGGAGGGATGGGCTTCAGGGAGGCTTTGGCTTCAGAAAGACAGATGAGCCTCTTCAATTTTATGTCATTCTTCTGAAGTTAATATATATTATTCTATGACTATCAATTGGCGTAGATGATTGTTTTACTAGATTCGACCATTTTAAAACAGGCGATCGATCGGTTAGGGATAGTCATACGGATGGCGGGGAGGGCGAAATGACTCTGTAGGCGTGATTTAGGACATAAATAGTGAGGTAGCGTGTATTGCGATTATGATATGATGGTGAAATATGCCATGTACCTATTATTGGAGGGAAACAAGTGAGCAACTACGAAGTACGCAGCTATAAGGATACGTATACCTTGTATGAATTAACGGAAGAAAGCACGCAATCCCGCATCATCGTATGTCCAGAGCGCGGCGGTATCGTTATCGGCTGCCAGCTGCATGGATTAGAGCTCTTTTATTTGGACAAATCGACGTTTGAGAACCCAACCGCCAATATCCGCGGAGGCAATCCGATCCTGTTCCCAATTAGCGGGCAGCTTGCTAACCAAACTTATGAGTGGAACGGTCAATCGTACACGATGGCTAATCACGGCGTTGCCCGTACTGCTGTATGGGATGTTGTCAGTACAAAATCGGATGGTGAGGCTTCGATTACAATCCGCCTGCAAAGCAATGAAGAAACGCTGCGCTCCTACCCTTTTGCATTCGAATTGTTGTTTACCTATGTACTGCAGGATGGTCAATTACATACGCGTCAGCTGTACCGCAATCTAAGCGAAGCTGCTGCGATGCCTTTTTATGCGGGCTTCCATCCTTATTTCGCCATTGATTYGGGTAAGAAGATCGCTTATGAAAGCGATGCTACCCGCTATGTCGATTATAACGATAATGTAGAGAAACCATTTGATGGTGTTATCGACTTGGAAGGACTTGTTGAATCCGTATGCCTGCTCGATGCGAAGAAGAGCGAAATCTCCTTCGTCGCTTTGCAAGGCGCTCGCGTTCGTCTAACTTACGATGACATTTTCAAATATATGGTCCTTTGGTCCGTTAAGGATCGGCCTTTCGTATGTGTAGAGCCATGGATGGCTGAGAATGGCGAGCTTAACCGTCAAGAGGAGCTTGTCATGCTGAACGCTGGTGAAGAGCTGCATGCCAACATGACGATTAGCTGCGAACGTTAAGTCTCGTCTCTTTGGACGAACGATTCAGCCATTAAGCTTGTGTAGCATTGGAATCATTAAGCAAAAAAAAGAGGGAAGCCTTGCAAGCCATGGGTTCGGTTCCATGGTGCAAGGCTTCCCTCTTTTCTTTTTAGGAGCAACGAACTAATAGCCTTCGCCTTGACCGCCTGTAACGATAGCGATGCCAGAGCTTGCTCCAATACGCGTAGCGCCCGCTGCGAACATTTGCAGAGCAGTCTCCCGGTCGCGTACGCCGCCGGAAGCTTTCACACCGAGGTCAGGACCTACCGTACGGCGCATCAGCGCGATATCCTCTACCGTAGCGCCTCCCTTGCCAAAACCCGTCGATGTCTTCACGAAATCTGCGCCAGCCTGTTTGCAAATTTCACATGCGACAACCTTTTCTTCATCCGTTAAAAGTCCCGTTTCAAGAATAACTTTAAGCAGGGCTTGTCCTTTAACCGCCGCAACTACACCCTCAACATCACGCTTAACGCCTTCAAGATCGCCTGATTTCATCAAGCCGATGTTTAATACCATATCCACTTCCGTTGCTCCAGCTTCAATAGCAAACTTCGCTTCTGCTGCCTTAGATGCCGTCATCGTCGCTCCTAATGGGAAACCAACGACTGTCGTTATGCCTACTCCCGATCCCTTTAGTTCTTCAGCAGCTGTTGCTACCCAGCCTGCATTTACGCAAACCGTTGCAAATTGATACTGCTTAGCCTCGCGGCAAATTTGAAGTACCTCATCCTTTGTTGCATCGGCTTTAAGTATTGTATGATCGATCATCGCCGCTATATCAGCCGGCGATAAATTCATATCGTTGCTCATTTTGCTGCTCCTCCTCTATCATTTTGATTGCTCCAAACATTGCTCTGCCTGTACGCCTCATCCCTATCCTATCCAAACGAATGGGCGAGATACGCATGATACGTTTCATTATACGAAGCTTTGTTCAAAACAACAATAATATAGCGCCGAAAATACCACATGCTTACTTTTTTGCAGACGATCTTTCCTACAGAAGTCATGTGGACAAACGGATGGTTGTGTTCTATTCTTTACTATGTACTAACAAACTTATCCAGTCTGAACCGCAGAGAGGTGCGCAGCTTGACCTTGTTTTCGAAATCAAAGCGCGAAGCTGATTTATTCGGCAGCGCTTTTCATTATGCCTCWATAGGCATGGCATTAGTAGATTTAGATGGTCGTTTTATCGTAGCCAACCCTTCCGCTCAAACGATGCTGGGTTATGAGGAGAAAGAGCTTATCAAGCTTACGTTTGGCCAAATTACCCATCCGGATGACTTGGAAGAGGATTACCGCTACGTGAAACAGCTGCTCGAGGGCGAAATCGACACCTTTCAAATGGAGAAGAGATACTTCAAAAAGACCGGCGACATTGTAACCGTGCTTCTTTCCGTATCCCTTGTATATGATAGGCATGGCGTCCCCCGTCATTTTATATCGCAAATGATGGACATTACAGAGAAGACGCAAGCCGTGTCGGAAGTAAGGCAGCTTACGATGCGTATCTCCACTATTTTGGAGAGTATCTCAGATGCATTTTTCTCACTGGATCATGAATTTAGGTTTATCTATACGAACAATGCGACTCAGGAACTATTTAAGCGAAACAAGGAACAACTGATTGGTTATAGCATATGGGAGCTATTCCCTTGGCTCGCAGAGTCCATAAGCCATCTAGAATATAGGTTGTCTATGGAAACCAATCAACACCGCATGTACGAGCAATTTATTCCACGGCTTAATAATTGGTTTGAGTCGAATTTATACCCGTCCGAATTTGGACTCTCCGTTCATTTTCGCCAAATTACAGAGCGGAAGCGAATCGCTGACAAGCTGCTGGAGAGCGAGAAGAGCTTCCGGCTGCTTGCTGAGAATTCAAGCGACATGATCTCCAAGCATGATCGAGATGGGCTATTTACTTATGTATCCCCTGCTTGCTATATGCTGCTAGGCTTTCGCGATGATGAGCTAATTGGATCGTCACCGTTTGTTTTGTATCATCCTGATGACAGAGGGAGAATGCTTGAGAATCAAGAGCTCATTTACAGCAACGTTGAAGCCAATACCATTACTTATCGCATGCGGCGCAAAGAAGGCATCTATCGCTGGCTCGAAACGACCTCCCGCGTCATTTACCATGATGGTGACCGCACGCAGACGATCGTTTCTGTCTCCAGAGACGTAACCCCTCGCAAAGAAAATGAGTTGAAAATGATTGAGAAATATCAATTATTACATAAGCTCTCGCATGTGGATGAGTTGACCAATATTGCAAATCGGCGAGTGTTTGATGAAACTTGGAACAAAGAATGGCTGGAAGCGCAGCATCACCATATGCCGATCACTCTCATGCTGGGCGATATCGACAACTTCAAATTATTCAATGATACGTTCGGGCATCAAAAAGGCGACGAATGTCTCAGACAAATCGCCGCCGCATTGCGGAGCGCCCTGAAGCGTCCGCTTGATATTGTCGCCCGCTATGGGGGCGAGGAATTCGGATTTATTTTACCTCAAACGAGTGAAGAGCGCGCCGCCAATATTGCATCTAGGCTTCTGGAAGCGGTCAGACAATTAAAAATACCGCATGCAGAATTATCCGGCTGCCAGCAGGTTACGATAAGCTTGGGCTCAGCCACATGGAATCCCGGCTGCTCCGCAAAGCAAGATGAGCTGTTTACCCATGCGGACAAAGCGCTGTACCAGGCGAAGCGCGAAGGAAAAGATCGATACGTATCACACTAATTCCACGCGATCGTCGCTGCTGTTTTTTCTCGGCTACGATCGCTTTACTATTTCCGCCAAACCCGCTTGCTTAAGCTGCTTCTCATATACAAAATATACAACTAAGTAAATGACGAAGAACAAACTGGATACGAGATACATCGTCGCATAATTCGACCATGTCGCAACTAGACCAAGCAGCATGGCTCCGCTTCCGATTCCGATATCGAATGCATTATAAAAAGTTGCAGTCGCTACTCCTCTTCGCTGCGGCTCCACCCTGTCAATTACCCAAGCCTGCAAGCCAGGGAAAATAGCCCCGAAGCCCGCTCCATAAAACACCGCAGCAAGCAGCAATGTTCCAGTAGATTTCGTCATATAAAGGATTATGCAGCCCACGATACAAGATATTGCCGCTGGAAACAGTACCCAAAATCTCCCCTTCGAATCGAAAATCCGTCCGCTGATAAAACGTATTAAAAATTCGCTTATAGCAAGTACAAGGAAGAAGAACCCTATATTTTGTACGCCTGTTTCTTTGCCGAACAATGTGATAAAGCTGATAACACCGCCCAGAGACAAACCTACAAGCAGTCCTAATAAAGAAGGCATAAGTGCTTTCGGCTCAATAAACCGCAGCATGAACGAGGTTTCCGTGGCGGACGCTATTTGCGCCTTTGCCCTCTCCTCCTTGGTGTCACCTTTGACGAAGGCCGTACAAACCATCGCAATCAGCAGTATACATGCACCGACGATAAACAGTACGGAGAAGCCAAACTCCTCCATCAACCATATGCCGAGGAAGGGTCCGAGCGAAATGGCTATAGCATTTCCTGTACCGAAAAACCCCATGCCCTCTCCTCTGCGGGAGGCAGGTATGATATCTGAAGCAACCGTTCCGTACAAGGTCGTTGAAATACCGAAGCCTACACCATGTACGATACGCAGCATAAGCATCATCGTAATCGTCACTGCTGCGTAATAGCTAGCCGTACCGATTAAGCAAATGGCTACACCAACGAGAAGCAGCAGCTTTTTGCCAAACTTATCTGAAGCCATACCAACAAAAGGTCTTAATAAAACAGCTGAAAAAGTAAATAAACCAATAATGAGTCCGATTTCAGCATCCGATCCGCCTTTATTTGCCGCAAACATCGGAAGTGTAGGCAGCAGCATCTCTAGCGATAAGAACAAAAATAAATTAGACAAAATCAACAAAACAAACGGTTTGGTCCAGAGTGATTCCTTCACCTTATTAATTCCTCTCTTGTTGCTAATAGTCGTTCCTAATTCTCCCATATCGCTAATATCCAAATTAAAAAATGCCGATCTATACTATAGGTACTGTGAACTAGTATGGAAGAAACTGTGGAAATGAGGTCTCGGCATATGAATACATCTACGAAGCAAAAACGAAAGATAGACCCTGTATATGCCTCTTTCCTTTACCAGCTCCTGCGCAACTATCTCTTCGGATCTACACTCGCCGTAGTCGGAGTTGGGGGAGTCATCGTATTTTCTACATTGTCGATTCCTTCTAATGAAAGCGTAGCGATAGGCGCTCTCATGATTATATCTCTTATTATTATGCTTGTTTGTGAACTTTTCGTCTTCTATCGGCATCTCAGACCCATTCAGCTCCTCTTTCAAGGACAGAAGCCAACTTCTGATCAGCTAAAAACAGCTTATCTCCAGACACATACGTTTCCGATATTATCAGTTAAGCGTACGTTTGGTCCGCATTTTCTCGGCATCGTAATCCCAGCTGTCAGTTTAGCCTTCCTTTTTATTAAGCTCGGCTTTATAAGCATTCCCTATTTTTATATCGGGATCGCTGTCGCTGTATGTTTCATGATTGCCAGCATGCACGCCATGATTGAATTTTTCTTGACGACCAAAGCCATTCGGCCTCTTATCATACATATCAGCAATCAACATCGTGAACGATATAAAGAAGAAATTACTCTGAGCGGCAAAGTGCTTGTATCCATCCGCACGAAGTTTCGACTGAGTGCTTTTCTAATTGGAGCGCTGCCCTTATTGTTATTCGGACTAGCTTCGCAAATAAGGCTTGATAGCTCGCAAGCAGGCAGCAGCTTAGCTTATTGGCAATGGGCGGGCATTATTCTTATTATCGGCGTTCTCTACTCACTTTTAGGAGCTTCACTGCTCTCGCGCAGCATCGAAGATCCGATACAAACGATCCAAGCCGGCATGATCAGCGTTGAATCCGGCAACTTTGAAGCGAGCGCAGCAGATGTGTATTCCGATGAATTCTCCAAGCTTATTGCTGGTTTCAACCATATGGTTAACGGCCTAAAGGAACGTGAGCAGCGCAACAATCAGCTGCTTCAGAGCTATTTTATGACACTCGCGGCAGCACTCGACGCGCGCGATGCCTATACAGCAGGCCATTCAACGAGAGTAGCCCACTTTTCTGTTCAAATCGCCCGCCTCGACGGATGGTCTGAGCAGCAGATTGATCTGCTGCACAAAACAGCACTCCTTCATGATATCGGAAAAATCGGTGTTCGTGACGATGTTTTGTTCAAAGAAGGTAAGCTGACCGACGAAGAATTTGATCAAATCAAGCTCCACCCTGTACTCGGAGAAAATATATTGAAGCAAATTGAGCCTGCGGATGCGATGGCTGCCTTGCTGCCAGGGGTACGCTCCCATCATGAGCGTTATGATGGCAAAGGTTATCCCGATGGTCTTGCAGGTACGGATATTCCTTTGTTTGGCCGTGCAATCGCTATTGCTGATGCCTTCGACGCGATGACCTCCGATCGGCCATACCGGAAGGGGATGACGTATGAGCGCGCACTCTCCATCCTTGAAGACGGCAAAGGCACACAATGGGACCCTAAGCTTACAACGCTGTTTATTGAATCCATTCATTTAGAGAAACAGAAGGTTGAGGAAGAAGCCTATTAATTGCAATATAAGAGCCATCCGGCAAGGGAGTGTCCCTGCTCGGATGGCTCTTAATCGTTTACTTCATAAAAGAAATTTATTTTTTTATGAGCTGAAAGTCATCGTAATGGAAACCCGGAGCTACAACGCATGAAACGAGTACAGGCTCGTCCCCTAGCAGGTGGGACATTTGCCATTCGTTAGCCGGCACTAATGCTTGCGGCTGATGACCTGCCAGCACATCAGGTCCAACAATAATTTCTTTCCTAGTTTCCGGCGCATCTTCGGTACCGCCAAGTGTCAGCATCAATGGACTGCCCGAATGCCACATCCACAGCTCGTCTGAATAAACTTTATGCCAATCTGAAAACTCACCTGGGTGCAGCATAAAATAAATCGATGAAGCTGCGAAGCGTGGTCCTGAATAAGGAGCTCCAAGCACCTCCTGCGGTATTGTGAAACCAGCTTTCCAAATTTCTTTGTACCATCCACCCTCGATATGCTCCTTCAAACCAAGCGTTTGTACGAGCGGTGACAATTGTTTCACTTCTGCTCCCATCCATTTCAACCTTCTTTCTCTCTTTTACGTTCTATTTCGCCTTAAAAAAATCGTTTACTTATTTTATAACGCTTATGGTTTATCGTCAATTTATTAAACAGCTGGGAATAGAGGGCAATAATCTTTTTTTCTTTGTTAATATGTAACATCGCCTTTTTAAATTTCAATTTATAAGTTATACTTATATTAACGAAATCTTTTGGAGGTGGACAGATGAACAATGGCATACATGATTTCAGCCCTATTAGCCGCAAGCATTTAATGAACTTGTTCCTTATTGTTCCGCTGCTGCTCGCAGCGCTGTTCGCCTACCAAGCAGGCAATATGTTTGAGTTAACAGCTGGTGCAAGCCGCATTACTGCGGCAGCCAAATATGCGACGTCAACCGTACGCAAACAGAGCACCACTGCCACAACATTTTTACCTGAAAACGCACTCGTTGCCGCCTATATGCATGCTCTCATGCTTATTTATTGGCGTTCCACAACCCTATCCGCACTCGTCACTACTTATCGACAGAGATTGCGCGATCTGCTCATGACTCCGATTAAATTCACTTCCCATTTCGTTGGTTAATGCTCTCATTTTGTTCGTATACTAACAACAAATGAGGAGGCATACACAATGAATATTAGAGAATCCGATCTGCCCGGCATTGGCCGAAAGTACCAAGTTATGACGAGGAGCGGCGATAAGTTTGTCATTATTATTCATGATGACGGACGCCGTGAGATGTATCACTTTGACTATGAGGATCCAGATGATAGCATTTCCATGGTTACCCTAGAGGATGAAGAAGCAAGACAAGTCGCTGCCATCATTGGCGGTATGACTTACAAGCCGAAAGCGCTTGAAACGATTGAAGTCGCACTCGATGATTTAACGATTGAGTGGTACAAGATTGAACCAAACGCCGCATGCATTGGCAGAACAATCGGCCAGGCCGATATTCGCCAAACGACTGGAGCGACCATTATCGCTGCGGTTGAGAAGGAAGCAAAACATATTAATCCCGGCCCCGACTATATATTCAAAGCAGATACTACCCTCATCGTTGCAGGTGAACGCCAGCATCTGAAGCTACTTAAGCTGATGCTGCAAAATGGGAGCCGTTAATTATGGATCACATGGTGCTGGAGATCGGTCTTGCTGTTATACTCATCGCCTTAGTCGGGCTGTTAGCTGCAAAAATTCGATTTTCCGTCATCCCGTTTTATATTTTAATCGGCATGGCCGTAGGTCCACATGCTCCGCACGTAGGCATACTGGACTTTAGGTTTATTCATAGTGCAGAACTAATTGAATTCATGGGGCGGCTAGGCGTGCTGTTCCTCCTGTTCTATTTAGGTCTGGAGTTTTCTGTGGGTCGATTAATGAAATCGGGTCGCTCAATAGCGGTAGGCGGAACGATCTATATTCTGATCAACTTTTCACTTGGCTTATTATTTGGCTGGATCAACGACTTCCCTGTAGCGGAAACAATGGTCATCGCCGGCATTACAACAATCTCATCGAGTGCTATCGTCGCAAAGGTGCTCGTCGATTTGAAGAGGACTGCCAACCCGGAGACAGAAATGATTCTCGGCATCATTATGTTCGAGGATATCTTCCTTGCTGTATATATTTCCGTGCTCTCCGGACTCGTGCTCAGTGATTCGTCATCTTTAGGCGGAGTACTCCTGTCTGCTTCCTATGCATTAGGATTCATGCTGCTCTTCTTGATTATCGGCAGGAAGGCTGCACCGCTTCTGAACAAAATTCTCAATATTCGCTCGAACGAGCTTTTTCTGCTGCTCGTATTCGGCTTCCTGTTCCTCGTAGCAGGCTTCTCTGAAACGATTCACGTAGCTGAAGCGATCGGCGCTTTGCTTGTAGGCTTAGTACTAGCTGAGACTGTTCACATGAAGCGAATTGAGCATATGATTTTGCCTTTCCGTGACTTCTTCGGCGCTTTATTTTTCTTCAGCTTCGGACTGACCATCGACCCATTCGCACTTGGAGGAGCCGTTTGGCTGTCACTTGGTGCGGTTGCCGTTACACTATTCGGCAACTTCTTGGCAGGCATGTTAGCCGGTAAAAGTGCTGGCTTAACGCCGAAGGCATCGGCTAATATAGGTTTGACCATCGTATCTCGCGGCGAGTTCTCCATCATTATGGCGAACCTCGGCAAAGCAGGCGGCTTGCTTGAGCTCCTGCAGCCATTCGCTGCCCTGTATGTACTCATTCTGGCGATATTGGGACCACTTCTAACTAAGGAATCAAAGTGGGTATTCAAAGTGTTAAACAAAGTATTTAGGTGGGAAAAAGGAAAGAAAGCACGGGAGCCTGGAAGCAAGGGCTGACCAAGCAATGAATATAAAGGGATCTAGCCATTGTCGGCTAGGTCCCTTTCTTTATTTTCAAATAAATTCCTATTGCTGATCCACATCAAACGTTGCTTAATGGTATGCATTCCGCCTAGCTCTGCCGTATAATCGAAGCAGACCAGTTAAAATAAGGAATCAAAATGAATGAACGAAAGGAAATTTATAAAAATGACTGCATCACTGCTATATATTGAAGATGATATCGAAATTGGAAGCTTTGTCTCACAGCATTTGCAAGAGCAGGGCTATAAGGTTGAATGGTTAAAAAATGGCGAGCATGCGCTCGAGGCCGCTGCAGGCTGCAGACTCGTCATCCTAGACGTTATGCTGCCGGGGCTCGATGGTTTTACTATTGGACAACGGCTGAAAAAAGCAGCGCCGGATGTCCCGATTCTTATGCTTTCAGCGCGCACTTCCATCGATGATAAGCTGCAAGGGCTGCAGTTCGCTGACGACTACCTCACCAAGCCTTTCCATCCCGACGAGCTGACCGCACGCATCGAAGTGCTCCTTCGCAGGTCAGGCGCACGCCTTGCTGAGCCTTTGGCTATTAAGCATCTATTAGTCTATGAGCAGCAAAACCGGGTGGAAAACCGCGAGACCGGGGAAGAAATTATGCTGACAGGCAAGCAGTTTCACATTTTCAGCTATCTGCTTCGCCATTTGGGACAACTGCTTACGAAAGAGCAAATCTATGAGGCCGTATGGGGAGAATCCTTTATTGATGGAGATAAAACGTTGATGGTTCATATCCGCTATTTGAGGGAAAAAATCGAACGAAACCCCGCTGCACCTGAAATTATTGAAACGGTACGCGGCATTGGCTATCGGGTGCGCGCATGAAGAAGCCCAAACCACACGCGGGAGGCATGAAGTTTCGCCAAACCTTGTTATCTCGTTACCTGCTTATCATTTTGTTTGCTTTTCTGTTTATTCCAATCATATTTCCGATAGCTTCTATTCTTTATATACTCATTCAAGAAAATACGCAAACCGCTAATATGGACTATTTAAAGTATGGCAGCGGAAAAGAATTAACTGCAATATGGCATAAGCAAGCTGCCGAGTTAACGGAGAAGGATCCCGCTCAAATCGACAAAAGATTGCGCGAGCTAAAGCAAACTTACCCCGAGGCTTCCCTCTTCTGGGTTGACTCTGCTGGATCAACAAGGCTGCAGCTTCCTGTACAAGAGCAGCTTCCAAGCAGGTGGACACCTGCCAGCTCCATTCAATTTATGAAAGCAAGCATCGACAGCGATCCCTTTACGGTCGTATCCTTCCTTGGCGCAGACCATAAGGAGCCTGGGTTCATGGTGATGCAGCTGCAGCGCTCCATCATTCAGGTTAATAAGCCAATCGGTTCAGGCACACCCTTTTATTTGGCGTTTCTGTTTATTATGTTCGCCTTTTTCTTCTTGATATCCCTGCTCTTCTTCCGGCATATTCGCAAACGTCTGCTCAGTCTGCAATCAGCGATGACGCTGCATGGCGACAACGGTCTTCCGATGCCAATCCTTATTAAGAAAAATGATGAGATTGGGCAGCTGGAGACAGCTTTTAATGAGATGGTTGAACAGCTTAAGGAGAGCAAGGAGCGCGAGCGTGCAGAGGAGGAGCTTCGCAAGCAGCTCATCGCCAGCCTGTCGCATGATCTGAGGACGCCATTAACCGTCATGAACAGCCATTTGTATTCGTTGCATAAGGAACCGTTAAGTTTGAATGCTCAAACAGCTGTAAAGCAAATGGAGCAAAAAATAATCAGCTTAGACAGCCTCATTGAAAATTTGCTTTCTTACACGCTCATGACAAGCGGACGATATCCGCTTAAGCTGGAGCCACTAGATCTGCTGCGATTAGTTCGTGAGAGCGCTGCGTCTTGGTATCCCCTTTGGGAACAGGAAGGAATCGTCGCTGATGTGGAGCTGCCTGATGGCGCTATGCTTCGTGTTGTCGATAAGGCAGGTTTCCGCCGCGTGCTGGATAATTTATTTCAAAATGTGACGAGGCATGCGAGCGGCGGCAAGTACATTGGCATTACAGTTGAGAGTTACCGAGGTCAATCCGCTCTCGTTATTCGTGATCACGGTAACGGGCAGGAGGCTGCTCCGATGGGCAAAGGTGCGGGCATTGGGCTAGCTATTGTCGATTATCTTCTGAAAGAAATGAAGCTCGAATGGCATAGGGATACTCAAGCTAGCGGAACAACCATTTTCATTTATTCAAATTGAATTTTAATTTTTAAACAAAATTTAAACTTGGGGAGCTCTTCGTTTAACCTTCACCCGTTAATGTAAGTACTGAGGTGATTAACGTGAATGAATGGGTAATCGAAACGAAGGGACTAAGCAAACGTTATAAAGGGCGTTATGCGGTGTCCAATCTAAATTTGAAAATTGCAAAAGGAGATATATATGGCTTTCTTGGGCCGAATGGCGCTGGTAAAACGACGACAATCCGCATGCTGCTCGGATTGATCCAGCCCTCGGGCGGATCGGTTCATATTTTCGGGAAATCTTTGAACAAAGAAAGGTTATCTATATTGCGCCGGGTCGGCTCGCTCGTCGAATACCCTTCGTATTATGGTCATTTAAGCGCCGTCGACAACCTAGAAGCTATTCGCCGCATACTCGGTGCTCCTGTATCCAAAATTGCTGAAGTGCTCGACATCGTTGGACTGGCCAAGGAAGCGCGTCGTCCAGTGAAAGGCTTCTCGCTTGGAATGAAGCAGCGACTAGGTATCGCAAGCGCATTGCTTGGCAGCCCGGAGCTGCTGCTGCTCGACGAGCCGACAAATGGACTAGATCCATCCGGCATATTGGAAATTCGTGAATTAATTAAAGAAATGCCTAAGCAGCACGGCATTACCGTCCTTATATCCAGTCATTTGTTAAGCGAGGTTGAGCTTACAGCAGGAACCGTCGGTATTATTCGTCAGGGGGAGCTCGTCTTCCAAGATACGATTAGTCATTTGCATGAACAGGCACAAGGCACAATATCGCTGGTCGTGTCTGAGCCAGAGCTAGCACTTGCTGCCTTGCAGCGGCAAGGTGTGGGCGCTGTACAAAATGGTTCCGCCATTATGCTGGAGCATACCGATAACCCTGCGCTTGCACGCATTGTCAAAAATCTTGTAGAGCGAGATCACTCTATCTACCGTGTCGAGGAGAAACGCAAATCACTGGAGGATCTCTTCCTGCAAATTGTCGGGGAGGGTAAGCTATGATGCTCAAAGCACTTTCAACTGATTTTTTGAAAATACGCGGCAAAGGGCTATGGTTTCTTATCTTTATTGGCCCTATCGGATTGATCGCTATGCAAGCTCTTAATTACGGACTTCGTTATGATTATTTAACGAACAGATATGCAGGGAGACTCTGGGAGGTCTTGCTTCAGGACATCCAAATGTTTGTTCCAATCTCGCTATTCCTTGGAATGACACTTGTCTCTTCCCTGCTAGCAAATATCGAACATAACACAAATGCGTGGAAGCAGCTGCTCGCCCTTCCTATATCCAAGGGTGCCGTGTTCCGCTCCAAATTTGCATTAAGCTTCCTGCTGCTGCTCTCATCATGTGTTTTGCTGGCGATAGGTACCGCTGCGCTCGGTTTATCGTTGCGATTCGGGCTTAAAGAGATGCCAGTAATCGATATTTTGCGGCTTTGCTTCCTGCCGTTTATCGCATCGCTCCCGGCGCTTGCGCTGTTTGTATGGCTATGCATGACCATGAAAAATCAAGCCATTCCTATTACGTTTGGCGTGTTGATCGCGATCAGCTCCATATTCACAGGCCTGATTTCAAAGGATTGGTCAAAGCTGCTGCCGTTAAACTGGCCGATGCTAGGTTATATGGATCCGCAGCGAGAGCTATTCGTTGGTGGAGGCTTTCTGCTCGGGTGYATCCTTCTACTTGTTGGCGCCTTTCATTTCATCAAAAAGGATGTGAATTGAAATGATGGGTTTCCTACGTTTAGTCGCTGCGGAACGGATTAAGTTATTCAAAACGTTTATTTGGATACTCATCCCGCTCAGCTCGCTGCTGTCACTTGCTCTCGGCATGTTAATATCGTTTGATTCGCCGGATGCGTCCGCACAATATGCCTTACTCATTGCTTCGATGGCTTCGTTCCATGCTATGCTGTTCTTACCAATATTAACGGGCATTCTGTCCGCTTTCGTATGCAGATATGAGCATGTAGGAGGAGGCTGGAAGCTGCTTCTTACGCTGCCTGTGTCTAGAATCGGACTCTACTTCGCCAAATTCAGTGTAGTTGCTGTTCTCCTTGCCATAACGCAGCTGCTATTTCTTGGAGCAGTTATCATTGCAGCGACCTATCAAGGCATTGACGGCCCGCTTCCGTGGGCAATGCTCCTGAAAGGAGTTGGCAGCGGCTGGCTTGCCTGTCTCCCGCTTGCTGCGCTTCAACTGCTCGTATCTGTAAGCTGGAGCAGCTTTGYCGCTCCACTCGTCATTAATGTGATGCTTACGCTGCCTAATATGCTTATCGTTAATTCTGAACGCTTCGCGCCCTTCTACCCATGGGCACAACCAATGCTCGCGATGCTAAGCTTCGAAGGCGACAATTTCGGCGCTTTTGCGCTCCCATTAGAAAACTTGCTCATTACGATAACGAGCAGCTTTGTTTTGTTTTTTGCAATTGGCCTACTTTATTTCACTCGCAAAGAAGTGTAAGCCGCTTAGTTACAAACGAAAAAACGGTCAATCCCACTGCAAAGGCGGGATTGACCGTTTTTCATTACTGTATTGGTAACTCACTCATTCCAAACAACTCATTCTAGACATCGTCCTGCCTTATCCGCTCCGTGAGAAGCAAACTAACAGGAATTTCTCCCGCTATAATTCGTTTTTCTCAGATAAAAACCAAGTTAACAGGAAATTCTCCTGCTAATCTAGGCAATTTTTTAGGAAACAGCCCATTTCCATTGATTTAACGGTACAATTTCCTTCTAACTCTGCATTTACGGGCATAATCGCAAAATTAACTGGAGATTTTCCTGTTGATTTTGATCTCTATCCGCAAAGCTCCCCACTTGGTTTTATTCCTGAAAGGATACGTTTCATGTTACTTCCTCCTTATTTGCGGCTAATAATTATTGGAGAAGTACTTGCTCCAAGCACTTCGTGAGGTCGGTACTACAAAAGATAGAACTATTGCGATATTCGGTATAACGTTATGCTTTAGGGGTACAAAGCTTCCATACTCACAGAAGAGGTGTTGTCCCCATGAAACAAAAGCTATTTTACGTTTTAGTTGCTATAGCCAGCTATTTTGCAGGCGTACTCGCTTATTTAGGTTATTTGGCGCTCGTGTACGATCAGAGCCTCGGAAGTGATTCGAGCAAGCTTATCGGCTGGACGCTTCCTTCGTATCTATTTCTTATTCTCCCGTTTTACACCCTGATGTTCCGATGGAGGAAGTCGGCTATTTTTCTGCGCACTGCCCTGCTAATTGTTCTAAGTATCATTGCCGCAGCTTCCGTTACCGTTATGATGGGCTTGGGGAATACAGAATCTCTTTTCTCCTGAGTTCGGACTGTTTATTTTACTATTTGCCAGCTCTGCAATCGTATTCTCTGTAGGTTCTCTTGTTGCTATAAAAGAGAAGGGCTATGTCATTTTCTTGCTTGCTTCACTTGTAATCATATACCTGCCGATAAATATGCTGGTCTCAGAGGTTGAGAAAAGCAGACCAGTTATCCATCACATTCCACAAAGCTTTCATGGCACTGTTGTCATTCATTTTGGCGATTCAAGCTCTCCACCTATCTCTAAGAAAAAAGGATATGAAGTAATTAACATTTCGGAAAATGGTATCTATAAAACGTCCAGTCCTCGGCCTGTGCGAGGCATTAGGCATGTATTAGTAGATGAACTGGGCAATGAAGTAAAGGAAATTTCGATCTCTGGCGAAACCATGAAATACGGCTCCGATCCTGGAGTAACGATTAGCGAGTATACTGTGCCTTAACAAAATAAGGTCCTAATTCAGACTCATGGGTTACCACATAGGTCCACTTGAAATGCTCATCTACAATATAGATGTCCTGCTCGCCTTCCACATCCTCAGGCATTAAACGCGCTGCATCTTTTATAAACAACACTAAATCATGCTGCTGATAGATGACATAACATGCCTTTTTAGGCTCATTACGGAATGCTTCGACCGCTTGTTCATCGCTTAAGCATGGTTTTTTTGCATAGCTGAAAACATGCCATAAATATTGTTCCATATAAATATTCGTCTTTTCTTGGGCATCCAAACCCTTTGCAAAAACGTCTTCCCACTCGCGCTTCATGTCACGACCCTCAAGCTCTGCCTCAGCCACAAGCATAGACTTAGCTTCAAGCTTAGGTACTAGCTTTAGATGCTCGATCCTCACCTGCCGTTCGCCAAACAGAAACTGTTTAATCCCCTCTTTTAGTTCATCACTGGCATGCTCCAACATTTCCCGGAGTGTGCTCGCTTGGCTGCCGATTATAATCGGATCAATTGTGGACCTGCTTTCGAAGAAACCATTTGGATATTGTCTAACATTCGGTGCCTTAACCGACCCGAAATATTTAAACAAATACTCGAATGTATTCTGTTCAATACTCTCATCAATAATTTTCTCAATATGTGCTCGACTTACTTTATCGACAATAATCAAATTTTCTTCTAACCAGACGAACGTATTGTCCCCGCTGCTCAAATGATCGTTGCGGATGGATTCGATACATTTTACCGTATAAAAATTAGCTACCCACCGGGAGTAATCTGGAAATGTGACATAAACACAGACGCGAGCATCTGTTTCGTCCTCAATAGAGCATTCCCAATCTATCCTCACATGCCTCTTTTTCGAAAACAATCCCTTACCCCCTTAAGTGTTAGGCCTGCTATCAAAATATTTCTTCATCGTACCACAAAGTTTTTGGTCATTGTTTACAATTGACTGAACTTATGTTAAATTTATTGTATAACGTAATTACGTAAAACAATAATATTAAGAGGTGATGCCGTTTGACAGCTTCTAGAGACTACGGAACTGAGCTCGATTTACTTACCAAAGAGATGAACGAGCTCAAACAAATGTTAACTCAGGTCATTAATACTCGTCCTTCTCCAAAACAAGCATTAACTATGAATTTAAATGAGAACTCATTAAACGATGAAGCCCCGCATGATTTGGGCAGCCTCTTTTATTCCGGGCAATATCGCGGGCACAATGGCTTCAGGTGGGACCCTAGGCAGCAAGAAGTCCATCACTTACTTGGTCTTGACACCGATAAAGCAGCGAAAATCTTGGCAGCACTCGGAAATAAGCAGCGGCTCGACATCCTGCTTGCTGTATTGCTGGAGCCTCTCTCCGGCTCAGATATCGTAGAACGACTAAACCTGGGAACTACGGGGCAGCTTTACCACCATACCAAAGCCTTACTCGGGGCTGACCTTTTGGTTCAAGAGGAACGTGGAGGCAAGTATTCTCTGCCTGCTCATCGAACGCTTCCGCTGCTGCTTTTGTTGACCGCTATTACTGATCTGCTCGATACGAGCCATTATATGGAGCTTACTGAGGCTAGAAATAACGTTGAAGAGTATTTAGGCGAAAATAAAGAGGGGTACGATCCGAATCATCTTTTATGGTCCGTCATTGACAACTCGGTGTTGGAGCACCAAGCAGGCTATAGTACGGAGCTATATATCGTGCTTCACAGCGATACAAGCATTACCGTCTCTGATAATGGTCGAGGCATTCCGATTCAAGCCTTCCCTCAGTCGAGGACAACTCCAGTACAAACCGTGCTTACGGAGCTTGGGCATTACAATAAAAGCGCATCCGTTGTAGCTTCCGAAGGGTTAAAAGGCATAAACATGCCTGTAGTTAACGCTTTGTCTGAACAGCTTTCTGTAGAGGTTCGCCGTGAAGGAAAAGTATTTCGTCAAGACTTTAAACATGGCATACCGCAAAGTGAACTGCTTGTCTTAGGCATGACGAAGGAAACAGGCACAAGCATTACCTTTAAGCCGAATCCGGACATTTTTAAATATCCATTTGATAAGGCTGCACTACTAGATCGTTTAGCAGATCTGCAAGGTCGTTTCCCTGACCTAAAGGTTGAGATGCTATAGCTGCTTCAAACTTGAAGCTGCGCTAGCGAGATGCAGAAGACGGTGGAATATGTCCACTATCTTCTGCATCAGCACTATTCAAGAGTTGGAATGTAAACATCAACTTCTTCGGGGAAACATGACTTCAGAATTAAAATGCGCACATATGTATCGTTCAGGGTACAGAATATGTTGAATTTCAACTCTACGTTCTTCGAATCTCTCTCTTGCCTGCTTCAGCTTTTCTCAAGACTTAATTGCCATGAAACGCCGAACTTATCTGAAACCCAGCCAAACTTCTCACTAAACGGATAAGCGGCCAGCGGCATGAGTATGCTGCCGTCTTGTGATAAGCTTTCAAAAGCTCGATCTATTTCCTCTTCCGTATCGCAGGTAACGAACAAAGATATTGAAGGTGTGAACGTAAAGCCATGGTTGACGCCGCTATCGATACACATAAACTGTTGTCCTTTTAGAGAAAATGTAGCTTTCATTACGGTTCCCTCAGGGCCTGTCTCATTCGCTCCGTATCGCTTGATGCTTATGATTTCGGATTKATCGAATAATGAAGTGTAGAAGTTCATAGCCTCCTCCGCTCTGCCTTCAAACATAAAAAATGTTTTAATTTTTTGATTTGCTTTATCCATTGTTTCGTCTCGTCCTTTCATGTCTTTTTTTGCTTTATAATGCCCCTTTATATGCGGTTTCTTTCCTTATTAGGGAAATGACATATAAAATGAGTACCGCTGCATAGAGATTCCAAATACTCGGTATAGATGCTACAGATAAATAAATGCCATACGGCAGCGACCAGATGAGTACCACTAGCATTAACATTCGGTTTCTCAAAATGGCAGCTAAAATTCCTATACAAGCTGGAAGGATCAACATCATAAACACGATAAGAATCGTTTTATCACTCACCGGTATTTCCGTGTAAGGGTTCCAAAACAATAAAAGGCAGCTCAACATGATACATCCCACAGATGCCGCCCCTGCACAAAAGGAATATTTCATATGAATGCATACCTCCTCTGTACTATTTTATAAATTGGAACCCCTATTGCTATCCAACGTTTAGCCTCATCAAAAACTAACCTCGTTAATCATTCTTTATGTTGTACGTAGTATAGCTCATTGAACCTTTATCGTCGAAATCGTTATTTTATGCGAAATCCCGAGGTGGTTGTATTTGATCGTGACCGATTCAATCGTTTGCTTATCCCCTATTGTTAGGGCATAGGTATGATCCGCATCTGCGACCTTGCCTTTATTCTCTTTGGCCGTCTGTGCCTGCGGGGATGTTCCTGTTGGAATGGTCACTTCATTCAGATCCTTAAATGAGTAATCCTTTTCTTCCGTCTCATCGAAGCGGTCGGTTACAATAAAACCTTTAGCAGGACTGCTAACTTGTATTTTGACTCGCTCAGGCACGGCGCCATCATTTATTAATACTTCATTAATATCGATAGATCCAATTACACTTTTATTGCCGACTATCACTAAAACAATTTGTCTATCGTTTGTTGAAGAGAACGCCTGTGCTGTTAAAGGCGGCTTCGCTTTCGAGTAGACATAAGAACCACCAAATACGAGGAAACAGCAAACAATGAGTAAAATGATTTTTTTCAGAATGGATCACTCCTTCTTTAGCGTCATTTCACATTATGTGCTAACATCATGGATTGCCACTAGCAGCTTCTCTCGTGTTTCGCTTAAACGCTCCTTTGCATGTGTATAATCAACTGGCTCCACCCAAGCAAACCCGTCCGAATCATACCGAGGGAACACATGCATATGATAATGCGTCAAATCGTTGAATTTTCCGCCATTTTGAATAATCGTTATACCGTCTGGCTGAAAATGCACCTTTAGCACCCTTGCCAGCATCGCAGATGTTTTCATAATCTCATTAGCGGTTAACTCATCTAAATCATCGACATCATGAAAATGCCGCTTAGGGAGTATGAGCAGATGACCCTCATTAAGCGGTGCTATATCTAGAAGACAAGTCACCCATTCATTTTCGTATACAGTTTGAGTCTCTAATTCATGATTGGCCAGCTGACAACCTAAACACGGCTTCTTTTCCATCCTCATTTCCCCCTCTGCACTTATGCCTAATGAAACAAACGAGAATTTTATCAGAAATTATCTCATTTTCCACTATTTAAAACTTAGCATGTTGTGCAGACATAATCGAGTTAAAAGTTTTTATGCTATTCCCTCTCCCCTTTCTGCTGCAGCTTATTGTCCAGCAATCGAAAAGCTTCAAGAAGCGTTTCTTTAAGGGCCGCATCATACCGATCGCCAATATTAACCTCAAAATAGGAGCCTTCCTCGCCTTTATCACGGACAGACTGCGACAAGCCTATGCCTGTTTTCGCTGCGATATCGATTAGGATTGAATCAAGCTGTTCCTTCTTTGCTGTGGTATGAACATGAAACATATTGGAAACAGGCACCTCTGGAATGGTCTTAACACCATCGCATCCGTTATACAAAGCAGCAAGCTCCTGCGCTTCCCTGAAATACTTCTTCATATGCGGAAGGCGCCRCTCCATGTAATAATCAGCAGCAATAATATAAGGATATAAGCTGATGAGATCACCGCCGTGGCGTCTTTTCCAAATTTTCGATTTCTCTGTAAAGCTGCGATCTCCGGCTAATATCGCTCCTGCAATACCGCCAATTCCTTTATAGAACGAAATATATACACTGTCGAAGAGTTCGCACACCTCTTGAGCAGACTTTTCATAATACGGAAGTATCTCGAACAGCCTCGCACCATCCAGATGAAGCTTAATTCCTCTCTCACGACAAAATGCCGACATAGCCTTAAGCTCTTCAAATTCCGGCAGCTGTCCGCCAATTTCGCGCTGCGGCAGCTCCAGCAGCAAACAAGCGATGTTTTCCTCTAGACCAATCAAATCATGAAGGAGGACAGGCCTTTCTACATCCGCCAGCRGGACAGCTTCAAGATGATGCAGCTCTTTCATGCCGTCTTTCTCATGAATTTCTAGATGGCTTAAGGGATGATAACCGACCTTCTTATTCCCCTTCTCGTCACACCATATACGAAGCGCAATTTGCTGAGCCATTGTACCGCTGGGGAAAAATACAGCCGATTCCTTGCCTAGCAGTTTAGCCATTTTTTCCTCAAAATTCTCAATTATCGCTCCATTTCCGTACATATCGCTATCCTGCTCTGCGTCCCACTGCTCTAGCGCTTCTTTCAGAACTTGTACATTCCGCTTTCCATGACCAATTAACGGATAGCTGGCTTGATTATATGCTTCAATTAATGTTTTCGTTTGTTCCATCCTATAAGTCCCCTTTGCTCCGTTAATCGTTTATTCCTTAGGCAGTATGGTTTTGTTCATAACAGGAGAAGAGAGAATGACCGACGTGTTGACATTGCCGAAAGGCATAAGCCTCTCTACAAGCTCGCTTAGACCATCCATCCCCGTTATCGCTGCTTTCAGAACATAGCTGACCGTTCCTGTTACCCGGTGGCATTCTATAATCTCATCATCGTTCATGATGCGCTTCTCAAACTCCATCGGAAATACTTTCAATTCGCTCATTTGAATGATGACCTGTATGTTTCTGCCGATAGCAGCAGGCGATACTCGAGCACCGAATCCAGTAATGATGCCTTTCTCCTGCAAGCGCAGCAGACGCTCAGATATGCTGGGGCGGCTGAGAGACAATCGTTTGGACAGCTCGCTCACCGTGACTCGGCCATCCTCCTGCAGCAATTGGAGAAGCATTCGGTCCAATTGATCCATGATCACAACCTCCTTCATTTTGCAGGAAAAACAATAAAAATTCGTTCAATGTTATATAATTTCACATCAATTTCATTCTGTTTATCATATATACGATTGATGCTGTTTTGTATTCTTATAGTAACAAACTTAAGCAGGCGGTGCATGTGAGATGTTACGCATATTGGATTACAAAATGAAGGAAATTATCAGCAAATGGCTCCATATTGCAGTGGGCTGCTTCGTTACTGCCGGCGGATTAGTTATTTTAAAGCATTCACATATCGTAACTGGAGGAACAGCAGGACTCTCTTTAAGCTTATCACCCCAGCTGCAAGTCTCATTCCACTATTTGTTTTTATTGCTCAATCTTCCATTTCTAATTTTCTCCTACTTTTACATGGGCAAATCCTTTACCTTCAAAACCATTGGTGCGATCGCGCTGCTCTCCTCATTAAGTGCAATAAACGATATCTTGCCTGCCTTTACGATTCCGCCGCTAATCGGAGCGATCGTCGGAGGAYTATTCATCGGAGCAGGCATCACCGCCTTGTTCCGCAACGGTGCTTCACTCGGAGGCGCGACGATACTGGCCATCTATTTGCACAAAAAACATGGCGTCAACCCAGGCATTACCAACTTCGCATTCGATTTTTTAGTTGTCCTCACTAGCCTATCCGTATTTTCGCTTAAAAGCGGATTGTACTCTGCCTTATCAATTGCGGTTACATCGGCCTTCTTGTCGATTTATAAGAGAAGGAAAACAGGCGCAGAGAAAGACAAACAAGAAGTATTGTCAGGCGCTGCGAATACCATTTAAACAAGATCTTGCCTTTAGTGTTCTTTTAGCAGGGAGTGGAGTACGTTGTATTGGCGTATGTGTGGGATTAATGTGTGTAGGATTAATATGTGAGTTTAATGCGTAGCAGTGCCTGTCTGTTTCACTCTATTTGCTAGTGATAAACAGCCTCGGCTGCTTTGTTAATAAAAAAAAAGCTGCCGATTCAACGATATCGGCAGCCTTCATTCAAATTCAGATTATCTATTGCCAAACTGTGCTTTATGCAAGCGGCTGTAAATGCCACCCGCCGATACAAGCTCTTCATGACGGCCTTGCTCGGTAATTCCTTGCTCCGTTACAACAACGATGCGATCTGCATTTTTGATCGTAGCGAGGCGATGTGCAATAACGAGCGTTGTGCGGCCTACGGACAGCTCAGCCAGCGACTGCTGGATTGCCGCTTCCGTTTCAGTGTCGAGCGCCGAAGTTGCCTCGTCGAGAATAAGAATAGGCGGGTTTTTGAGGAACATCCGCGCAATCGCAAGCCGCTGTTTCTGTCCGCCAGACAGCTTAACGCCGCGTTCGCCTACTACCGTTTCCAGTCCGTCCGGCTGCGCGTGGATGAATTCTTCCAGCTTCGCTCTGCGCGCGGCTTCCCAAATATCTGTATCCGATGCGCCAAGCTTGCCGTAACTGATGTTTTCTCTAATCGTACCTGCGAACAGGAACACATCCTGCTGTACGATACCGATCTGCTTCCGGAGCGAATCCAGCTTCAAATCGCGAGTATCATAGCCATCGACAGAGATGCTTCCGCCTTCAATTTCATAGAAACGCGGCAGCAAGCTGCAAAGCGTCGTTTTGCCGGCGCCGGAAGGTCCCACGAACGCAATCGTCTCACCTGCACGAATAGTAAGATCGATATTTTGAAGCACCTTCGCTTCGCCTTCATAACCAAACGTAACATTCCGATATTCAATATTCCCGTTTAGGCGGTTAACCTCTTTCGCATTGGGTTTATCCGCAACATCAGGCGCTGTCTCCAGCAGCTGAACATAACGTTTAAAGCCGGCAATGCCTTTTGGGTAGCTTTCGATAACTGCATTGATTTTTTCAATCGGTTTAAAGAAGATGTTCGTAAGCAAAACAAAGCTAATAAATTCGCCGTACTTCAGATCACCTTTAATAACGAACCAAGTGCCTGCAATCAATACGAATACAGATACAAGTCTCATCAGCATGTAGGTAATCGAAGAGTTCAAACCAATGATTTTGTAGGAAATGAGCTTCGCTTCACGGAAACGCAGGTTGTTCACCTTGAACAGCTTTTTCTCATGGCTTTCGTTCGAGAAAGCTTGAACAACACGAATCCCGCCAACCGTATCCTCTACTCGAGCATTAAAATCGGCCATATCCGAGAACAACCGATTCGCAGCTTTCGTCATTTTACCGTTGAACATCAGAACGAGCCAGATAATAATTGGCACAATAACAAAAGTAAGAATGGCTAATTCCAAATTAATATACGCCATAATGCCGAACGCTCCGACGAGCGTCATCGCAGCTATGAACATATCCTCTGGGCCATGATGGGCAACCTCGCCAATCTCGAATAAATCATTCGTAAGACGCGAGATTAGATGACCGGTCTTCGTGTTATCGAAGAAACGGAAGGACAGCTTCTGTACGTGGTCGAACAGCTTCTTCCGCATGTCCGTCTCAATATTAATACCAAGCATATGGCCCCAATAGGTGACCACATACTGCAACAGTGTATTAATAATATAAATCAGAAGCAAGATAGCACAGGCTGTAACGATAAGCCCCCAGTTCTCGTCAGGCAACAGCGTATCTATTACATAGCTGACTGCCAAGGGGAAGCACAGCTCAAGAATCGCCAGCACTACTGCACAACAGAAATCAAGCAGAAAAAGCTTCTTGTAAGGCTTGTAGTAGGAAAAAAAGCGTAAAAGCATCATAAACTCCTTCTTCTCACATGGTGATAATCATTTTCATTTAAAATGATATACAATCACTACCATGCTGTCAATCCATCGCCGAAATCGATTCGGTCATGATGGGTGTATACATTYATCTCTCCGCCTCTAATAAATCCGACGCAGGTAATGCCTAAATCCTCTGCCAAACGAAGAGCAAGATCAGTAGGCGCCGACTTGCTGAGCATGATGCCGCAGCCGATTTTGGCCGCTTTCAGCACCGCCTCCGAGGAGAGCCTGCCGCTGAATGCAATCACTTTATCCGAAGTCCGAACACGGTGCAGCAAACAATAGCCGAACAGCTTATCGAGCGCATTGTGGCGCCCAATATCCGTTCTTACAGCAAGCAGCTCCGATGGCGTTCCAATGGCTGCATTATGAACACCGCCCGTGCTGCGAAATTCCGAGGATGCCTCCTGAAGCTCGCGCATAAAGTGAATACATTGCTCAGCCGATATTTTGGTGCGGGTCATGATCGTTTTGGCCGTCAGCATATCATTGTGAAAATAAAACTGCCTACTCTTGCCGCAGCATGATCCGATAAAACGTTTCGCGTAATGATCCTGACTTAACGTATGCTTATGCTCTAGCTCAACATAGGCAAAACCAGTATCCTCTTCAATCCGCAGCGATTTCACCTGACCGGCAGCACGTATAACTCCTTCGGAAGCAAGGAAACCAATGACCAGCTCCTGCAAATGTGATGGCGAGCATACCATCGTTGCAAATTCCTCACCGCCTAGCTTCAGAGTAAGCGGATATTCCGCAGCGATGTCGTCATCCTTCTCCCAGTGGCCGCTGCTATCGTATTTGAGTATGCGCCATTTTGTCGTGTTCGAAAGATCCATTCGAATACTCCCCTTCCACGCTCAGCTTGCTTATGCATCATTACGACCACAGCAGTTCTACGCCGGCGGCTCGATTTCCAGCTCCACAATCCGCTTCTCCATATACTTGGTATCCTTAAAGGCATGATAGGTTTCAGCCTTCTCTACGATAACGGAAGCATTATACTCTGGTATGCCTGCAAACGGCTCATATACTCCTTTTGGAAATAGACTATTCCCTTCCGGCCAATACAACTCGATATTGCCTGGCGCAATATCCGCTGGTTTCGCCCTGCCATGGAAGCTCCCGCTTCGGTTATATACAACAATCGCATCTCCTTCGGCGATCGCAAGCTCCGATAAATTCGTCTCATTCATCAGCACGTCGTAGCGCCCTGCATCGTTAAATGCATCCTTCTCGCCATAAATCATAGAGTTAAACTGCTTTCCGCGCCTTGTCGTTGCATAGAAATGCCCTTCCGGTATACGAAGCTCTGGCAATTCAATGGGCAGCAGGCTGCCCTTCCCGTCGGAAGTTGGACAAAAACCTCCCTCGCACAGCCATGCCCCGCCCCATTGGAATACGTCACCTTGGTTCCGCAGCAGCTCTACGCCCTCATAGTTCGGTGAAGCCATCGCAATCTCTTCCCTCACAGCAGCAGCATCTTTGAACGTGATAGCCGCTTTGAGCTCCGGCCTAATGCGTGCAGCTAAATCCGCATAGATTTGCCACTCCGCACGCGCTTCTTCGATCCTTGGCCCTTCAATAGTTGGTGAAAAATAAACCATTCGCTCCGTCGAGGTTGACGTACCCCCGCCTGGCTGTTCATACCTTGTCATGGCAGGCAGAATGATAACCTCCTCCTGCGCATCTACAAGTGTCGAGCTGTTCAGCACGATATCCTGATGCACCCGCAATTCGACGCTCTCTAAGCAGCGCTTCACAAACTCAGGATCAGGCATCGTCTCGATAAAATTGCCTCCTGATGTATAGAACAGCTTCAGCTTACGATCGGCATGCTCCTTCAACATTGCGTTTTCAAGCGATACGCCAACAATGTCCCCTTGCCAATCCGGTAGCTTGAAGCCCCAAAGCTCCTCTAAACGGCGGATATCCGCACCTTTGAACTCACCGCCAGGCAGACTAAAAGGGTCAGCCCCCATTTCGCCTGAGCCTTGAACGCCGCTATGGCCGCGAATCGGCATCAAGCCGCAATGCTCCCGCCCGAGAAAACCACAGAGCAGCGCAAGATTGGCAACCTGCGAAATATTGTCCGTTCCGAATCGATGCTGCGTCAGACCCATGCTCCATACGAATACGCCCGACTTCGCCTCGGCAAGCAAAGCAGCGAAAGCCTGCATCCGCTCTCTCGTCAGCCCAGATGATTTCTCCAGCAGCTCCCAGTCCTGCTGCTGAATATGAGCCTTCAACTCCTCGTACCCCTTCGTATGCGCGTTTACAAAAGCATGATCGATCGCTGAGCCTGGCTGCTCCTCCTCCATCTCAAACCAGCTTTTCATAACGCCGTGCATGAAAGCAATGTCACCGCCGATATTCACCTGATAGAAATCGTCTGCCAGCTTCGTGCCAAAGAGAGCTGATTCCGGTATAGACGGTATCCAGTAGCCCTCCATTGCCGGCTCGCGATAGGGGTTGATCACGATGATTTTGGTACCCTTGCGCTTAGCTGCGTACATATACTTAGTCGATACAGGCTGATTGTTCGCTGCCACACTGCCCCAAAAAACGAGCACATCCGTACCGATCCAGTCCTTATAATTGCAGGTAGAGGCGCCTACCCCAATTGAGCGCTTCATCGCTGTTTTGGATGGAGAATGGCAAATCCGAGAGGCGTTATCGATGTTATTTGTCCCAATGAGCCGAGCCGCCTTTGCAGCCACATAATAGGATTCATTCGTTATCCCGCGCGCAGTTAAGTAGAAAGCCATCTGCTTCGGGTCTATCGCCCTCGCTTTGGCAGCAATGCGGTCCAGCGCCTCATCCCACGAAATTCTGCGAAAGCTTCTTTCTCCCTTGCTTCTTATAAGCGGGTACGGCAGCCTTCCCAGCTTGCGCAATTGCGTGCTATCGAGCTTTCGCAGCTCCTCAATATCGCCATGCAGCACATCGCCTTTGATAGCAGGCATCGTATTCAGCCGCAGGACGTTCAATCTCGTCGTACAAATATGAGGACCGTCCAGCGTCTGATCATATAAACCGGACACGCCAAGCGCACAGCCATCACATACACCCTGCGTCAAAATCCGATACGCATACGGCAAGCTGTCTCGGTTATCCCACGCTACCTTGAGCGTATCACGAATATGATGCGGCTTAATCCGTCCTAGCCCAAACGGTGCTTTGCTCACCCACAGCTTAGGGTCTGGCAGCTTCGGCAGCTTGATCGGTCCTGTATGCAAAGTTTTCTTCATTAATGATTCACCCCGTTAATGATCATTATGGAACGATTGCCATTCTACTTACYAAGCTACCACAAATGAGTAAGCGCATACATTTGAATTTTGAAAATAGATGCAAGCCAAGAAGCCTTCGCATCAATCACCCTATCAGCTAACCTATATGCAGCTTTAGGAGAAAGCTGTTGCCTCCTCCTGTTAACCCCTGTTGTCGCCACCTTTAGAAAGGCTTTATAGGCAATAGTTACAGCGCTGCTTACCTGTCACCTTCAACCTACCTTTATAAAGGCAGCACCTGCACCGCCGCTTGCTTCCCGCTTACTTGTATGCCGGATTGTTTCTTGCCGCTCTCCTCTAGATCCTTCAGCATGCGCTCCAGCAGCTCCTTCGCTTTGGGACCTTCCTTGCCTTGAATTTTTACAACGAACTGCACGCCGTTGCCTGAACCAAGAAGCTTCGCTGCCTGCCGCAGCTTCGTATCATAATCATGATCCTCTATATGCGCGGTCAAGCGGAGCTCTTTTATTTTGCTTGGCTGCTCCTTTACTTTTGCCCCACGTTTCTCTTGGCCAGCCTGTTTCTTCGCTTGCCCTTTGGCTACCAGCTGGCATGGCGGAGGACTGCTCATAAGCGAGGTGCAGACCAAATCCACTTTCAATTCCTTTGCTTTTGCCAGCGCTTCATCACGCGAGACAATGCCTAAATCCTCGCCTCGCAAGCCAGTCAAGTGCACCTCGGAGGCGCGTATTTTTTCATTCATAATAACCATCGATGCCATATCCGTTAATCGCTCCCTTGCCATGAATACGGAAAACAGCAGCCTTCACTTGCGAAGCCGCTGTCTATTCCTTCCTCTATTATACGCTTTTATTAGATGTCCAGCGCGGTTTGTTTATGTGTTTTCCCACCAATGCCGCTCTCTGCACTTCTCTTCGCTTCTGCCTCATCCCGCTCTGCTCTGCGCAGAAACTTTTGGCCTCTCCAGCGAATTAACGACAATATACCGCGGATGTACTCATCTAAGATCATGCAGGCATATATCCCGATCAAGCCCCAGCCAAGTTGAATTCCCACAAAATAAGCTAATCCTGTTGCAATCAGCCACATCGAGAATACCGAAGTCCACATCGTAAAACGGGTATCGCCTACCGCATTTAATGAATTGCCGAGCGCCATATTGATCATTTTGCCCGGCTGCAGCAGTAGATTCATTCCGAGCAGAGACACGCCTAGCGCCACGATTTCTTTGTTCTCCGTAAACATGCCTAGCAGCTGCTTGCCAAACAAATAGATAAGAAACGCGTTAACCGTCACCACCGCTAGCCCAATCCACATCGCTCGGAAGGCGATATGGTACGCCTCTTTCACTTTGCCCGCTCCAAATAGATGGGCAATCTGAATTTGCACTGCCAGTGCAATCGAATAACCAAGCATGAAGCAAAACGATTCCAACGTATTCATATACGTCCTTGCCGCCAGCTCATTCGAGCCGAGAATAGCCAAAAAGGTGAAAATAAGCAGCTGTGTAAACACCCAGCAAGACATATTCACGCCAAGCGGCCATCCAATACGGAGAATTTCGCCGAACAGCTTACGATTAAATACATTAAAGTCACGAAGAGCAATTGTACGTTCAAAAGAGCTAAGGAACATGATGAACAGCACAATCGTAGCGAGCAAGCGGCATAACACGGTTGAGATGGCTACGCCCATCAAGCCCCATTTTGGAAAACCGAATGCCCCGAAGATGAACGCATAGTTGAAAAAAACATGCACAACGTTCATTCCAATTGCCGTATACATAGGTCCCTTTGTATTTCCCGTATTCCGAATCGATGTGCTAAGCGCCGACATCAACGCAATCAATACCATCCCGCCGCCGACTATCGAGATATACGTCTTTGCCAGTGGAATCAAATTTTCTGGAAGCTGCAGCACCGCAGCGATCTCGCCTGGAATGAGGATGAGCAGCCCGCTAAGCAAAAGCCCAATGATGGCACTTACTTTCACCGCCATTATCGCGATGGTGCGAGCATCCTCGCCATTTTTGGAGCCTATTTTTTGCGCAATGAGTATGCCCGCTCCACTCGCGACCGTTATAAAYAAAGTCGTCAACGCTTGAAACAGCTGGTTAGAGAAGCCTACTACCGCTACTGCATCATCCGATATCCGGCTCACCATCAGCGTATCCGCCGCACCGAGCAAAAATTGTAAAAACAGCTCTATGAATATTGGCCATGCCAGCATCCAGAGCGAAATCTTTTTGTTAGATAAAGCCATCCTGTTGTCCTCCTGCATCGGCTGCCTAATGGCGGCCGTATCCGTTGTCTTATCATCAATCGTCATATCAAATTATAGATGCTATACTGAGCTTGATGTATCACTTTTACAACTGAAACTATAACGATTCAAACTTCAATTTTTGAAGGAGAAAATCCTAACATGACCATCATTCATATGACGATTCCACCGCTGCCGCATTATATCATTGGGGGTTATACGGTTGCCCCTTCTGGCCGCAAGCATCCAAGCAGATGCAACATTAATGTGTTTGATTTGCTTGTTGTAACGCGGGGCTGCTTATACATGGGAGAAGAAGATCAGCATTATGAAGTAAGCGCAGGGCACGCTCTTATTCTCAGGCCGGATGCCCATCATTACGCAACGCGTGCATGCGAGGAGCAGACCGCTTATTACTGGATTCATTTTCAGACGACTGGGATCTGGAGTATAACAGATCAATCCATGCCTGAGGTACCGCCTGACAGTTCCAAAACAAGAATACAGAGCACCAACATTTATACGGCACAAACCTTTGCCAAACAGCTTCCCCAGTTTGCTAAACTGCTGCAGCCCTCCAAGATGGACAGTCTGCTGCGCCAGTTGGTTCAGCTTAATATGAATGATCATATTCCCAGCGTAAAATGGAAGCAGCAGCTTGTATTCCAAGAGGTTATCGAGCATTTATCCGCATCGATGGAAGCGGAGGGACCTTCTCCCTCTATTTTGTGCGCAGAGCAGGCAGCTTCCTATTTGCGAGAGCATTATCGTGATAGCATAACCGCGCAGGAGCTGGGAGACAGCATTAACTTTCATCCCGTTTATATCGCAAGATGCATGCAGAAAGAGTTTGGCTGCGCGCCGTTCGATTACCTCATGCGTTTCCGGATTGAACAAGCAAAGCTGCTGCTGCTTCAAACGGATCTGCCTATCGCCCGTATAGGAGAACAGGTCGGCTTTAATCACGCTGCCTATTTCACCTCTTGCTTTGCCAAATACGAGAGCATATCGCCGCGCAAATATAGACAACGATTTTCTCATGGGTAAGGTTGGGTGCATTTCCGCCAAAACATTACACCGAACATCAGGCTCTTCCTTCGACATTAGTCACTTGCCTGCTTGCTCATAAAAAAGGAACGGCTCCCACTAAGGGAACCGTTCCTTCCTAATGCCCTATTGATCAAGCACCGGATGATACATCACTACCGCTTACAGCAGCTGTACTATGCTTCTTGCCCCAGCCTGTAAGCCACTTGCCTAACCGAATGGATGGCAGCTCTATGAAATAGTAGCTTAGCGCCCCGGCTCCGAATGAAGCAACAAAGGCGAGTATCACAATAAACGTGGTTTCCAGCTCGCCATTAAGCAGATGGATGAGCGACAACAGGATGATCATATGGTACAAATAGAGACTATATGAGATTTTACCCAAAAACAATAACGGCTTTCGCTGCAGCTGCCTCGATAAACGAACGGATGACAGCGCTGCAATAATGAAGATCGAAGCGCCGATAGCCGTCATCCAATCGCCGCTGTGCGGCATGAGCATGTCATGAAAGTCCTCGCCATAACCGATCCATTTGAACGAATAAAAACACAGTCCGATAACAAGCATCAGCATGACCCGCCAGCCATGCAATCGTGAAAATGCTGACTTCAGCTCTTTCTGATATTTGGCCAGCAGCGCCCCTATAATGAAGAAAGAGGCATAATGCAGCGAGATCACAAAGTTCGTCATATATTTCGTTTCAAAATTTTCAAGCATAATTTCAGCGCCAATGGATAAGACAAGTGCCAGCGGCAGCCCTACCTTCCAGCTGCTTTTTACAATGATGAACATAATAAACGGGAACAATAACGAGATACGCATTTCATGAACGAGTGTCCACAAAATCGGATCATACCTCGTCGTATTGTAGTTTCCTACAAACAGCAAATGATGAATGATTGAGGTCACATTAGGGGGGTTCACCCACAGATTGTTATAATAGCTCGTCAAATTCGTCAGCTTCGATACATAGACGATTTCCCTCATTAATATGGCGATCAATAATGCGACGAGAAAAGGAATGTAAATACGGCAAATCCGCTTAATTACATATTTTGAATAGGATTGCTGGCGGTTGCTGAAAAACGGCAAGGAAAGTACAAATCCGCTGAGCAGAAAAAACATAATGACCGCTTCATGACCGCCCCATATCGCATGCAGCGGCGTGTATTTAAACAGGTTAAGCGGGTAATCAAAAAAGCTGAGATCCGACGTATTTTGCGCAATAGGCGCAAATACCAATAAGAAATGACCAATCATTACGGCTAATGCCGCCAATCCCCTAAGTGAATCTAATTCCTCATAGCGCTGCAAGCTGCAATTCCCCCACATTTACCGAATCTATACAATGTCAAAGACGATTATAATGGATAGCAGCCTGCTTTGTCCGCAACTATTTTTGCATCACTTACAAACGGTATTGAGATCTATTCCTTGACCTTGAACGCCACAGCTTCACCAATCCTAAAATACACAAGCAGATAAGTAGTCCCGCACATCCACCTACAAAATCAAGAACGACATCAGTTGCGTTACCCGTACGCTCGTCAGAGCCTAATTGATTCCATTCATCCATAGCCGGGACAGCAATGGCAACTATCAGTGTAAGTATAATGGAAAGGAACCAGCGTCCGCGGGTCAATGCTCGCAGGAACATAAACATCAACGCAGCAAAAGTCGCATACACAAACAAATGTGCGCCCTTTCGAAACAAAAATTCGATAAAGCTATAAGGCCGATCATGTGAATTAACGATGCTCGTTCGATAGGTAAGCGTAACATCCGGCAGCCATCTCACGAGCTGATCGTATGTAAAGTGACTGCGTAAAAACGGCTGAATACTTTGTTGCTCATAGGTTTGGGATGAAAATAGGAATAAAAGCCCGAGCCACCCTACTAATAATAGCCCCCACATAATAGCCCACTTCCATCTAGCAGGTCTATACATATTCAATTGCACCTCCTGTAAAGCAACCAGCTTCCAATTTATTATCCCTCTATCATACTTGAAAAAAACACTCAAACAAAATGCGAGCATAGGCGTGCTAAATTAGGCATGCCAAAAAACGGCTTGCTCGCAAAAGTGAAGCAGCCGGCGGCGTTGAAATTTTTAACTGAGAAATAAAGAAATATAATCCATCAATTATCAATATAAATGATATAAAAGTCCTATTTCAATATAGTCAATAAGCCTAAAGTTTGGTATTATAACTAAAAAGAAGTGAAATGAGGGCGATAGACATGTCTAGTTATTTAATGTTTACTGAGCTATCAACGCCATTGAAATGGTTTGGCATTCGGATTTTCAAGGATGAGAACGGCAGCTACTGGTATAAATACAAACAAAATAAACGTAAACGTATTTTTAAATAGAGCTATCGTCATCTAATAATGTACGTGATGCACAATTCTCCTCATTCATGCAGCCTCTCTCAAATCTTACGCAATCATAGCAATTAAGAACAAGATCAAGCGCCCTGCTTGCTCCCAACACTTCATCAGCTTGATAAGACTGGCACACTAATAGCTTATCGATCATTTCCTGCCGCAGCAGCTCAATCGTCTGCTCTAGCTTTATTTTGTGTAGAACAGTATCTCTATTAATGGTCCCTCACCTCTCCCTGAGCATGCGTATTACGAACGGTATCACCATTTAGTTCCTCGCTATACATATTGCTTATCCTTCTCATTACTTGACTAGCCGCTGCAAAATCGCCATCTTTTTTATAGCTATCCGCGAGTGACTCAACAAGGCCCAGCAGCATGTATTCCAGCCTGCTTCGTTCCTGAACCGCCCAGTTATCGTACAAGCCTGCGAGCATTTCTTCTACAGGATAGACAAGCAATTCTTTAATAAGAATAAATTTCCTTAATGCCCTTTTCTCCATATGAGCCTCTTCAAGCGACTGAATCCATTTCAGCAAATCACACACGACAACCGCGTTCAGCTTAACATGGCTGCGATTAGCAACAATCGGATTCGTCCCCGCCGTATCGAACAATCCCTTTAAATGAGAAAGACTAACTCGCAGCAAATTACTTGCTTTGCTAATCTCTGCAAGTGGCCATAACGCATCGCATAACTGTTCTCTGGTCGGATTCGGGTAAAACATTAAATAAACAAGCAATCTCTTCGCATTACGCTGCTGCCAGCCACTCGGTATTTCCTGGCCATTAATAAATACACGAAACGCCCCAATTAGCTTGACCTCGAGCATCATTTCCTTGCTTGGAGTACTCTTATAGGAATCGCCAAACATTTTAATGGCATCGATCCTCATTAACCCAAGCAGCGGATCACCGACATGATTGCTCTCCGTGCCACCTAAAGGGTTGGATAGGAAATCTAATATCTTCTGAGCGGCATAGGTCTGATTATCTATAAACACCAAGCTAGCTGCATCAGGCACCGTTACCGAAAACGCATTCGGAATAAACTGCGCCGTAATCTTCGACATATAGGATGGATAAATCGTATCTTTGTCCCCCGCCATAACGAGGCAAGGCTTATTAATTGCGGATAAGTCATCCAAAGGATTCTCGGCTGCAAAGAGCTCAATTAATTTAAAGTACACATCCATGTCGCACTGCAAGTACGCCTCTTTTACCCATCTTGTCTCTTCCCTATCCTGAGGCAAACAGGTTACTAAACTAGCCATCTGCTCCGCCAGTGCAGCTGCCACACCGTTCTCAGCATAGCTCCGGCGCAGCTCAACCGAACGCTCCATTGCCTCCGGAGGATAAAATCCAATCGTCGAAATAAGAACAAACGACTTCACTCGCTCCGGGCGGCTCATTCCATACCTTGCAGCAAGATTACCGCCAAGTCCATGACCGACCAAATGTGCTTCCGTTATGCTATATAAGTGGAAAATGTCATCAAGATCATTGCAAAGCAGCTCCCATGTTAACGGAGAACCGTCATGCGATCGCTCCCCATGCCCGCGCAAATCAAACCGCACAACATGATACCGTTCAGTTAGCACCGCAGCCAGCGGCTCCCACACACGAGCATTTAGACCTAGACCGTGTAAGAGTACTACAACTTCAGCATCAGGATCAGAAATGCACTGATTAAATTGGTAGAACAAATTAAATATGTCCATAGTCCCCCTACATTACCACTACTGTATGATTTTAGGTTAGTCTGTAATGCTAGTGTAATGCAAATTTTAGTACTATGGTAGTGGCTTTGCTAGTGAAATGAGTCATTTTTTTACATTTTCCAACAAATTCTTGTAAGGGGAGACAAAAAACATGCAAAACAAGCTGTTTGAACGCAGCTTTTTGCTGTTAATGATCACTCTGCTTGATTTGGGTAATCCTTTTCGTGTTAAAATATATCAGGAATTGGATTGGAAAATTCATTATACATTTTTAATCTGCATGACAACCTACAATAAGCTGAACGTACAACTAATGACTCACCAGCCTTAAGATTTGTATGTAAGGGAGTTTGGGCTAAATGGGATCCCTTGTCCCCTATAGCTGCAGTTGGTTTCTTATAACTATGATAAATTATAATTAAATGTAAGCAGATGTATTTATCACTTCATATAATTGGAAGGATAACGCAAAGCAGGGGCAGAAGAAGTCATCGCGACCTCTTCTGCCCCTGCTTTAATTTTACAAAAAAGAAGTGAAAACTCCTATTACATCAAACCCTCTGCAATAGCTCTTCCTGCTTCAAGCTCTTTGTTAAAGGCTTCTCTGTAGGAAGCAAGAACGTCTGTGCTATACCCATTCGTCGTCAGCTTAGCTTTCGTATCTGTCATGATAACTTCAAATTTTGCAGAGCAATTGTCTACTTCTTGAAGTCCTTTAGCTTTAAGCTGAGCTTGAACTGTCTTATCCGTTGCCGCTACATACTGCAGTCCAATATCCATTAGAGTTACCTTGCAGCTTTCTTTCAGCGCAGCGAGCTTGTTCTCTGCTTCTGCCGTAATTTGCTCATACGTCGGTTTAACTGGTACGCCACCACCGCCGGCATTACCCGTACCGCCTGTACCACCAGAGCCTCCCGTTCCGCCACCCGTGCCTGGAAGAACGACTCCGCCGCCACCTTGCTCAGCTCGATATGCTGCTGACTCACCGCTAACTGTTTTCGTCACCGGATCGTAGCTAATCTGCGTGCCTACTGATTCTGACAAGAAACGAATGGGCACATAGATCGAGCCTTTATAGGCATAGAGGGATTGACCAGCCGGCAATGCCTTCGTCTTTCCATTAAACACAAGAGTTGCATTAACTGGCTGTATCGCAATTGTAACGCTCGTTTGCGGCTTCTGGCTGCCCGTAGCGGCACTCTGCAATTGTTTCTTCAGCGCAGCAAGCTCTTTCTCTGTTGGCTCGGAGATCGTCGCTTTAGCCCCATCCCAATTCACTGTTTTTAGCAGCGCGTAAGAAATATAACGAATCGGTACGTATGTACTTCCTTGATGAATAAATGAATATTGTCCATCGGGCAGTTTAAGCGCTTGTCCATCAAATTGCAGCTTAATGGGCTGTGTCTTTGTCTTAATCGTTTCGGTTGCTGCGGATGCAGCGGTTGCAAGTACAGATGACAACATCATTACAACCAGAAAAACAGATAGAATACGTGACTTTTTCATAGAGCCTCCTCAGAATAGTAAAGCTTACTTGTTTAGCGAGTTTGCAATTACTGCAAGCGCATTGGCTCTAGCACCAGCTTTCGCACTCTCGTATTGCGCGCTCCAATCCGGAAAGCTTTGCTCACCTAGATCGGCTGCTTTATACTCGCTCTTGGCAATGCTTATTAATTGATTGAATCTGGCATCGCAATCGGCTTCCGCAGAAAATACCTTATTCAGGTATTTACTTTGAATAGTAGCAAGCGTGGCTTCCTCATCCCCGCTAAGCTCTTTCGCAATCTGCTTAACCAAGCTATTGCTAGTTGCTTGACACGAAGATTTCAGTTTTTCCAGCTTTGCTGTAACCGATGCATCAATCTCTTTTTTCTTCTGGGACTTATTTTCGGAGTTTGTAGATCCCTTATCCGGCTTTTGTCCCTTGTCTACATTATTAGACGCTTCATCTGGCGGCAAAGTTGCGCTCGGACTAGGTTTTAGGACTTCATCTGGCTGCGTCGTTGGAACTAGATCAGGCTCTTGTGATGGAGCAGCATCAGGTTCTGAAGTCTGATCTGTCTGATTAGTAGATTGTTCATCGGGCTGCTCCGTAACATTCGGCGACTCTTGTCCTGCATTACTATCTGCAGCTTCTTCAAGACGCCCATTCAGTTCATCTACCTGATTTAACTTCGAATAGAGACTCATGCTTCCATAAATGACAATGCCGATAACAACGAGAGCACCTGCGATAATCATTAGTGTTTTGTTCGTTTTTTTCATTGTTTTGGTTTCATATGAGCCATTAAAGAAGCAATGATTGCATATGAATCTCCTTCTTAGAATTTTAAAATAAAAAAGCTGACGCTTCATAGTGACGGGGCGTCAGCTTGCGGATATAGCGTTTTCAGACCTGTTAACGACGCCCTACGTGCTAGTTCATGAGACAGCTGCTAGTTTATTTTTGTGATAAACAATTCTCAAATAAATCTCCATGCGCTTTTTCTCATCTAAGCAATCTTCCCACAGCAATTCATTGAATCCCATACAGAGCTGATGCCATTCACGTACAACGTTTGCGCGCATGAACATAATAATAACCTCCATGTTTCCACATAAACCACGACGGGAGGCACGATATTCGGTAGCTGGCTGGCAGTCTTTTCAAAGATAAGCCCCTGTAGCTTTGCGTCACCACTTTTCAATGGTTTTGCCTTTATCGTGTGGGATATGTAGTTGTTTTGTTTAATGGTATGGTAACAAAATTGTTGAGGGGTGTATAGGACTTTTAGATCTAATTCGTGTTATTTTTCTGTGATAATGTCACTATGGGACAATTACATTGAGCAGCTCTAGTGTTGCACTAATGCTCTCTGAATCTTCATTATATTCTGCTTTATCTCCATACGAGCAAAAAAAATCCTTTATAATAGATATGGTAGGTAGCCCTGTCCATAATCCATCGAAAAGGATCATCCTATGGACAAGCATACGCTCTTTTCATCGTTTGGTAAATGGTTAGCGCCAATATGTACGAGAACGTTCACAGACCCAGCAAGATAAATTCGTGAAATAGTTAAAGACCTTGGCGTACTTAAAGTTGTTCTTGCATGCACAACTAAAGGTCAGAGAAGGACTTCGGCATATCGCTGACGATGTGCTCAGTAAGGCATTTCAAGAGGAACTTGGGCTCACATCAATCTCGGTACTCAGCTCAGTCGTAAGCACAAACAGATCAATCCTGAGCTGCTCCAGCAGGTGTTCGAGCGTCTCGTCATGCGGATTTTTGCGAAATATTACGCCCCGACTTATCGTCGTTCGATCAAGATCATTGACTCTTCAACAGTGGTCTTATGCTTGCAAGAGTACAAATGGTCAATATTTCGCAAGACAAAGGCTGGCATCAAACTCCATATGCAAGTAGCATTTTTCGGCGAACAAGATGTTATACCCGACTAGGCGACGATTACGGCAACTAAGAAGAATGACCGCACCCAGCTTGAGTAGCTTGTTGATGAACCTAGCGTCACTTATGTGTTCGACCGTGGTTATATCGGCTATGCAGCATTGGACCGCTACTGCGAGTGCGATATTTCCTTTCGCCACTCGGCTCAAGAACTACGCTTGCATGGAGCCACTTGAAACCCTTGAAGTCAAATCAGAAAGTAGCGTCAGCGAAGACGTCATTGTACGGGTTGGTTCGCAGCAGATGAGCATGAAACACAGGCTGCGGATGGTTCAAACCGAAGACTCACAAGGCAATTTACTGTATCTGGTCACGAACCAATTTGATCTTATGTATGACGAAATTAGCGACATATATCGAAGTAGCTGGGCGATTGAAAAGTTCTTCAAGTGGATGAAACAACACCTGCAAATCAAGCATATTCACAGACAAAGTGATCGTGCCGTGCATAACCAGATTAGGATCGCACTGATCAACTTTTTATTCTGTCCTCTCCTATCACTGTGAATGTATAGGTCATTATTTTTAGGTACTCCATAAAGCGTTTCAAGAAACTCAGAGTAATTAAAATTCAGGTATAAAGCATCACGATTATATAGCTTATCGAGGGCTCTTTCTTCCCAGTTTGAGGATATAATGTTTTAATCCATTATTTAAACCGTCGGGACAAACTATCGAGCAGATCAGGAATAACTTGAGTCCCCATTTCAATAGCTGCAAAATAATCGGCATAAGAGAAGTCGTCATCATCCTCATCGAATGTTTCCATATAAGTATCGAGCATTGTATCTACTAATTCCATAACCATTTCACGAGAAAGAAAAGCCAGGTTATTTTAAAATCACACCAAAAATTCTCTCATTCGAGATAAGTATCCATTTCGAGGCTTAGTGCCCTATCTCGCCTCTTGAGATAATCCCTGAACATAGAATAGGCCGGATTTAACTTTATGGAGTAGGTCAAAACCTTTACCTATTAAATATAATGTTGTAGGATATTGAGTCATATATTATTCTGCCCCCCTACTTATCAAACTATTTACTTTTGTTTACATAACTAAATTAACGCATTGAAATATAAAGTCGAAAAAAGCACACACCAAGTTGTCAAATAAGACGGCCCAGCGGGTAATTCAATAAGACACACTACTCCCCATATCCCTTTTCAAATCGCCAAGCATCCCGACACATAGCAATAATGTCACGCTTTGCTGTCCAGCCTAGTTCCTGCTTTGCTTTTGAAGCATCTGCATAGCATGAAGCAATATCCCCAGGTCTCCGATCCACGATTTCATAAGGGGCTTCAATATTATTAGCTTCTTCAAAAGCTTTCACTAATTCTAGTACACTAGTACCTTTTCCGGTTCCCAAATTATAAACATGGACACCTTCAGTTAGGTTTTCCAATGCAGCAACATGCCCTTCAGCCAGATCCATTACATGGATATAATCACGAACTCCTGTACCGTCTACTGTTGGATAGTCATTTCCAAACACACGTAATTTCTCAAGTCTACCTTTTGCCACTTGAGTTACATACGGCATAAGATTATTTGGAATTCCATTAGGAGCTTCACCAATTAATCCGCTCTCATGGGCTCCTACTGGATTAAAGTATCGTAGGAGTGAAACTGAGAAAGCAGGATTTGCTTTGACTATGTCAGTTAAGATTCGCTCAATCATTGCTTTCGTTTCACCATAAGGATTAGTCGTTGGTAGAAGATCCATAGTCTCGACAAATGGAACTTTATTATCCCCGTAAACTGTTGCGGATGAGCTAAAGACAAATCTAGTTACACCATATTTTTGACAAGCTTTTGTAAGAACCATTGTACTTACGATATTATTGTAATAATATTCCAGCGGTTTCTCTGTAGATTCACCTACTGCCTTAAGGCCAGCAAAATGAATAACCCCATCAATCTTGTAATTTCTGAAAATAATTTCAACAGCTTCTGCATCTGTTACATCAATCTCGTAAAAAGTAACTTCTCTATCAGCTATATCCATGATCTTCATTACAGTCTCACGCTTACTATTGCAAAGATTGTCGGCAATAATCACTGAATGTCCTGCTTCAAAAAGAGCGATACAGGTATGTGACCCTATATATCCGGCGCCGCCGGTTACTAATATATTCACGAAATCATCCCCCCGTTCAAAAAACTTATTGCTTAGCACTTTAATACGTTATTGTACCAATGGCCCAGAATTCCCATAGCAAATAAAGCACCTAGCCATTTACGCTTCCCGTCTACTATCTAATTTCAAAGCTTAACATCATAAGTTACACGATGGTGTCCAAGACTTGCTATGAGTTATTTGTTAAACATTTTTCAGCGGGAATCTCACCTACTTTATGACACGGTAATATCACGGCAAACCTCATGTCAACGATGACCTCTTAATCTGGTCCCAGCAACTATTTTTTTTATCGCCCTTTTAAATGCGTAAGTTATTCCATTATATTTACATTGTGCAATGAAATGAGCCATATAACCAGAAAAACGTTTCGGTAATATTTTCGGAATTTTCTTTTTCAAATCAAAAGCATATGTCTCTACAGGCGAATACCATGAAGAATCGTAGTGATGAATCGTATGCGTATTAGCAGTAATAGTTAATTTACCCGTTTCAAAATCTTGTGGACAAAAGTATTCACTAGGGAATACTGTTAGTTCTCCACAATTAAACACACCCTCCTTATAGTTATATCCTAAGGAGTACAATGCTTTTGTATTAATTTTAGGGGCTGGAGTCAAATCAGGCTCCCCATCCTTAATAAAACTCATCGTGTTATATGCATCCAGCATACATTTTAGTGTCTTATTCCCAATGGTACCACCAAAACCAAGTCCAAGCGCAACATATTTAGAATTTTGTTCTACTCCACAAAACGCGTCCAATTTCAGCAAGTCATCAAACGGTTTTAATAATTCAACATCCGTATCTAAATAAATACCCCCATGGGTGTAGGCTATATCTAATCTTGCATAATCCGGAACAAACCCATACTTCTTATTTTGATAAGCTTCATACATATATCTGTTTTTGGTAACATCATAATTTGTCTCATTCCATTGAATGATTTCATAATCCGGGCAATATTTCTTCCAACTCTCGATACATTTTAAGGCACTTTCTGGCAATGGGCTTCCACCAAACCAGCAATAATGTATTATTTTAGGTATCAATTTCTCTCCTCCAAATCATTTTCCCGCCATTTTTGTAAAGAGCACTCAACTATCAAAACACATCAAAACTAATAGAATAATCCTCGTATATTATTTTTACAGCTATATCCTAGTCTTAAAATCACTAATTTTACAGTTGAAATACTCCAAATTCTTTCCTAACACTTCAATATCATCAAACCACCAATTCGTTTGCATGATTTTATTGCGCTCAACTTCAGTAAATCTCCAACCAATGTGCTTAGATGGTACTCCACCTACAATCTCATACGGCTCAACATCCTTAGTTACAACTGCGCCTGCTGCAATTACCGCTCCATTACCAATGTTTACTCCTTCTAACACAATTGCATTAAGACTAATCAGCACATCGTGTCCTATTTTAACTTTATTTCTTTTTTCTGTAGGTCCCCCAGCAAAAGGATGCGTTGTTCTTTTATAAAGATCATGTTCAAAGGGATTAATATATACACCACTGGAAATTGAACAGTAGTTACCTATTTCACAGTTTTCTACACTTGCATTTTTATTTATATAACTATTCATTCCTATTGATACATCATCAGTAACTATAGAATTTTCTGCTATCAATACTCCTTTTCCGTATGTTGCTTTAAGACTAGCTCTTGTACTATAAATCTTTGTTCCTGCTTTTCTGTTATATATCGAAAGTAAAAAAACCTTTATAATATATTTCATCATTTTTTTAATATCTCTTAACATATTTTACTCACCCCTTTTATTGGGTAAAATCAAATTTTTAATATATCTAAAGTATTCACGCATACTGATAACAAACATTAATATAATATTAACCAAACTTGAAAGCAGTGTACTTATGAGGATGTAGTTGGTTTTCTTTTCTGTCATAAATAATGTTCCTAAAAAACCTGCCAAAGAATTTGCACCTACTCCTATCACAGTTGCAGGAACTAGATATATAGCCTCGTGATATTGATCGCTTATTACATACGGAAAAATAACTTTAGATACAAGGATAAAAACTGCGACTCCATATGCCACACCCGTTGTCATAATATCTATAAATATAGGATAATTTTTTTTCCGTTCACTTTCATTGGTCATTAAATACGCAGTTTCATTCCAGGCAAATTGCAAAACGGATACAAGCAGTGTAATCATAGATGAAAACTTATTTGCTATTGCATATATACCATTTGCAGAATCCCCATTAAAATTTATGATTAAAAACTTTGTATATCCGCTCAAAAGCCAGTATGAAATCGTTGCAATACAAAGGGGGAATGAAAACTTAATCATTTGCACTATTAGTGCATAATCCGTTTTGCCTATTCTAAAATGGCGCAGTACTCCAACTTTCAATTCTATTATGAGTAATTGAATAATAATACCAATGATTGATGAAACATAAATAGATTTAATATCCCAACCTAAGCCAACAATAAACGCTATGTTCAGCAAGGCTGTTGTTAAAGTTCCAATAACGCCTGAAAACACAAATAGCTTATTTTCCAAGAATATTCTTGCTGTGTATGTGTACAAATAATTTAGAGCATACAACAAACCATAAATAATAATATACTCAAAATACTGGAATTCAAAAAAATGTTGTACCAAAGAAAATAAAGAAAAATAGATAACACAACCGAATAAGCATACGACAATTGAATTAGTAATTACATTTTGTTTATCTTGTTTCTTGTCGTAATCAAACGCATATCTATACATCCCATCCCATATTTGAAAGAAAGCGATAGGTGCAATCAAATTGATAATGGTCATTACAAAATCATAGGATCCAAACTGATCAGGACTTAAATTATTTGTATATAACGGCAATAACAAAAATGAAACAAGCTTAATAAGAACATTACCAGTTAAAAAAACCAATGCGGTTTTTATAAATCGTTTAAGCCTCAATTTTTTACCTACCTTTCCCTTTAGCTTGTTTCAGTAGAATCTACAACTTAGACTATTAATGTGATCTAAATGCTCATAATGGCATCTAAACATAATGTTTACTATCTTTTCTGGACAGTGGGAAGTTCTCATAGAAAAATAACCCAATTAAGCGAAGACATGATAACCTAAGGTTGCCACACCAAAAAAGGAGATCAATCGCTAAAAGGATTACATTTAGTAGTTTACCTGATTCTTAAGCGATTCACCAAACCATGTTAAAATATATCGATTCCATCTTGTATCAATTTCGCCCTTGCTGCTCCAGAGGAGCTGCTTACCAATGGCTTGTTGTTACCACCATCGGCAACATGTTGCGCTCAGATCGTCTGGGTGTGACCTCCTTCATCCGTGATTTGTCTTTGCAGCCCCGTTACTATGAGTGCCTTATCCATTTCTTTCGTTCTTCAGCGTGGTCTCTAGTGTCTCTTCGGTTAACGTGGCTTCAGGTCGTGATGCGAATGACCCCACTCCTTTATGTTAACGGAATGGCTGTACTTATCGGCGATGGGATGAAGCAGACAAAGGAAGCTCGGCGGATGCCTGGTGTCAAGAAACTTCATYAGGAATCTGAGAATTTCTCCAAGGCGGAATACATCTTTGGTCATCTGTTTGGCGCTGTTGGCATTCTTATGGGAACACCATAAAAGTGGTTTTGCTTGCCGTTGTTCATGAATCTGCAGGATGGCGTGAAAACTATATTCAGCTAGAACGAACCCTCTGAATCGCAGGATTCGTATGTTGTACAGATGATCGAACAGGGCTTTTCGGCTGCCAAGACACTCGGGAAAGCCCTGTTCCTGTTGGATCGCTATTTCCTGTGTTTCAGAGCCGTGCTGCAGAGTTTAAAACAGCTACAGTGACGATTTATGGGAAGGAAGAAACCATCCAATACATGTGTCTAGATATGCTGTGGGGACAGGGGCTGTACCAGGAACTGCGTTTTGTCCTGGTTCGGTTTGGTGACCAGTTGTCCATCCTCGTGAGTACCGTCCTGACTTTGGGAGGGACGGACATCATTTGCTTGTACGGATACCGCTTCAGGATCGAATGCACCTTCCGTGAAATGAAACAGGTAATCGGCGGATTCAGCTACCAGTTCTGGAGCAAATCTATGCCGAAGCTGAAGCGCTACTTGAGAAAGGGAGAACCTCCTCTGGAGTCCGTAACCGATGAGCGGGATAAGGAAAACTTTCGATTAACTGTCAAAGCTATTAAAGGATACGTCATGTGCAGTTGCATTGCCATGGGCCCGTTGCAACTGGTCGCAGTACGTTATTCGTCCCTCGTTCCAAGCCTATTTTTCCGATATCTGAGAACGCCTTCCAACACCATTGTCCCCGAAGCAACGGTCATGGTTTATTTGCCCAAATGTATTTTTCGTTTGTTTGCTCGCAACCCGCATTTATCCATAACCCAAATAATTCAAGCATAGCAGGAAATCACTGATAGCCACGCTGATTCGCTGGCCTCTTAAAGCTTAGAACTTTTGACTGTCCAGTATCTTTTGATTTCACATACACATAACAATTCGCTAACGCTATTGTGAGAACAACTAAAATATGATTATTAATTGATTCTGTTAATCCATTAACAAGTACCATTACGACAGCTAATAAAACATATTTCCCTTTTAAATCTTTTATATTGATATGGCTTATAGCTTTAAAAAATCCAAGGATATACAAAAGGAAAGCCAATATTCCGCCTTCTAAAAAAATTTCCACAACAAAATTATGGGCCTCCGTAACAATATTATATCCGCCATAAGCATTCGGAAATATAATTTCTGCACCTCTTCCATACCCAAATAATGGGTTGTTACTTAGATAGTCAAAAACACCTTGCCAAATAACTGTCCTATAAGTTAGGTTGCTATCTTTGCCCAATAACGTAGTAAACTCAATCCAATATTGATTCTGAGCTAAAATACTAGTAAACACTAGCAATAGAAAATAAAAAGAAAAAGTACCGTATAATACAATCATTTTATTTACTCTAAATCTATAAAAAAGTAAGGCTAAGATAACAGCTACTGCTGCTACAACAATTCCTGTTCCACTTCCTGCAATAATTACTGAAAGTGCCGCCAAAATAAAGAGTATTATAGTAAAATTGTTAATCTTACCATATTTATTTATTGAGTAAACAACCCGAAGAAGCATCGCGGGAATCAGAACCATAGAAAGTCTATTCTTTGTACCAACAAAATACATTGCATAATCGTCTCTACCAATTTGTAGAACTGAAATAAAATTTATAATAACTATTACAGCAGTAATAGCAGAAATAGCTTTTAATATGTTTTCCCAATCCCTAATCATTAAAAACACAAATAACGAAGCAGCCAGGCACGACGTCATAACTCCGAAGCTAAAACCCTGATTGTAAGTTGTTACCATAAATATTTCCATTTGGTACAACGCAAAACAGATTGAAAAGAAGTCAAATTTTATAATGCCCTTACGAAACAGTAATATAATAGAAATAAATACTGATAATACTTTAAACCCATCTAAAATAGCACTGCTAAATAAAACGTTTATTCCACCAATTCCAATAAACGGTATAATAATAAGGATATACGTAATTATTATACCTATACTTTTGTCTATTTTCATAATTGAATCAACCTTTTGGATTATTGTCCAGATTACATGCAAGATCACTGGCGAATTAAACCGCAAAACAAATCGTGGCTATTATTTTAATTAGTGATTTTAAGTAACCAATAATCACGCATTATTTATTTAAGATTGTCATAATTATCTTTCTAGCTTTGAACAATATAATCCCATTTATTAATTTTAAGTACCCAATGTTCAAAATTTTACAAATTTCACCATTTGAGTTACCACTGGCCCTTGCCACTTCTTCAAACTGACCTATTTTTATCAAATTATAAGGAAAACTAGCAGTTTTTAGTGATAACTGAGTACAATAAATAAATCCCTGATAGTTATTGACATACATTTCAACATTGTTTTTTTGGGTTAATCCGTCATCTAAATAATTACACTTACAAATCACATGATTATACCAGCGTATCTTATATCCGTCCAAAGCAATCCGATCCCATGATGCGGATTCTCTCAAAAAATTTTCCCCCTGAAACTCAGGAAATGGATACTCTAATAAAATGTCTCTCTTATACACTTCTGCTTTATCACCTTCTAATCCTTTTTTTGTTCTTTCTATGTTAGTAGCATCTATAAAAGTATCATCATTATCTTGATCGCCAATTACACTATGACTATTACTCCAGCCTTTTAACCCAGAAATCCCCGCGAAATCGTTACCAGCAACCTCTTTTAAATGACTTGAAACAAATGCAATTGCATCAGAAGTAAGATAATCATCGCTATCTAGTATTAATATATATTCTCCTTTGGCTTTTGAAACCCCAAAATTAACAGCTCTATGCTTTCCACCATTAGGTTGCTTAAAATAATAAATTTTAAAATCATGTGTTTGTTTTATCCAAGTTTCTACTAATAGTGAAGTTTCATCGGTTGATCCATCATCCACAATCACCCACTCAAAGTCATTATTTGTTTGGCTAGATAAAGACTCATAAGCATTCTTCAGGATATAGCCTCTATTGTACGTCGGAGTCAATACTGTTATCATATATTATTAACCTCGTCAATAATCATACTGTTATATAAATGTTTGCCTTTCATCATCAACGACAAACACTTATAAAATCCTAATTCGCTAGTTTTGGATCTGTGACGAATTACGAACTGCAAAATCCATAAATAACAAAAGCTAGGAGACATAGCTGTAAAAACAGCTCCTAGATCGATAAAATATTTTTCCGTATAGCCTGTAAACCAACTTGAATTTCCATCCCCATCATCTATTTCCGCAACATATTCAGGCGATGAATATGCAATTATTCCTTTTTGTAAACAATCATGTAAAAACAAAGAGTCTTCTCCGCACGAAATACTAGCACCAGTCCCAAAATTTGGTGCAAAACATATCCTTCTATTAATAATTGACGAACGTCTAAAGGCTATTCTTGCAGATCCGTATCTCATAATATTGAAGAAACGCAATCTTTTCCTTTGCTTATTAATATACCGCTTACTCACATTACCTATTGATTTAAGATTAAACGTAAATAGTCCGACCATCGGATTTTTTTTAAACTCGGATAATATAACATCAGCATACCCATCTTTCAATATTTCATCATCGTCAACTAAAAGACAAATATCTCCCGTTGCTTTTGACAGTGCCACATTTCTACTACGAGAAAGCCCCCTTTCTGCCACATCAAACCACTTAACTGTAAAATTGTTTTTTTTAAATTCATGATACTCATAGTGTTCACATTGGTTAATAATTATTGCATCAGTTTGTATATTCATTTTCTCAATCAACGAAAAGTCTTTTTGTCTCATCGTTGATACCAATATTTGAATTGATAGCATATGCACCTCCGAATTTCCCCTTTATTTTACTGTTAGATAAATGAGTTAGTAATTTTTTCACACTCACATCTATTCAACGCTTTTTTCTGATATCTGTCGCCTTCTATAAGTATCTAGTTTCATCATTATCCAAGGACTTACACAACCACCAAGCAACATCATTTTTCTATAAGGTGATATTTCCCTTTTTGTCATGAGTCTAAAAGTGTTGCGCCTTAAGTAAGAGCTCCATTTTTTATAATCTTTCTGATGCTTCTTTTCCAAATCGTATTTCTTAATTTTCRCTACAGCCCCTAAGTAAAAAAGACAGAGATGCAAATCTTGCATTGTCTTGACTTTCGAGCTGTTTAATATAACTTGCTTTCTAATGTTGTTTAATGCTTTTTCACCGTTATATAACTTATTGATATCGAACTTTGTTGTTGCTGATGCTTCATTGTTTCGTCTGTAATAGTAAACTTTGCGATTTCCTACACCAACAGATTTAGATATTTGTGAAACAGTGATAATAAAGGTCAGTCCTTCTCCATAATATAAATTAGTCGAAAACCATATATTGTTGTCAACTATTAAACTTCGTTTAAAAATTTTATTCCAACAACCCACAATAACATCTGGTGATATAAGTAGTGCTGTCGCATCTTCTGATTGTAATTTCTTTATATATTCGCTTTCAGTTTGCTTCTCACCACTCTTGGTATAGCAACATTTTGAAAGGCAGAATTCCGAGCCTGTATTTTCAATTAGACTAAGCATGTACTCAACATAATCCTGTGCAATATAATCATCTCCATCCACAAAAACCAAATAATCTCCCGTCGATATTTCAATGCCACTATTTCTTGCAGCACTAACCCCGGCATTTTTTTTGTGTATAACACGAATTCTGCTGTCTTGTTGCGAAACACAATCTATAAGTTGTCCTGTTTCGTCTGTTGATCCATCATCCACAACAATTACTTCAATATTTGTATAGGTTTGATCTAATATGGATAAAAGACACTTTTCTATATACTTGCCCACATTATATGCTGGAATGATTATCGAAACCAGGAACTTTGAAGTTTCATTATCATGATTACCTACCATTTTCCCCCTCCATCTACCGTAGCGCATTTATAAGGAACTCCACAGATTTCATCCTTTCTTTCTCAAGGACAACTTTACTATTACTGAAATCAATCGGTGAATCTAATAACTCCATGGTTGGATTAAATCGCTCATCTAATGACACCAATTTCAGAAATGAAACCAATCGGGATGATTGTTTTCCAGCAGAGCCATACTGTCTTTCAAATGTGTAAAAAGGTACTCTATAATTAACGGCAAATGCTGTCCCGTGAAACGAATCCGTGCAAACGTAAAGTGCATTTTTAACATACTGGATAAATTCAACAGGTCCGGCATCCGGTGCAATATCGAACCAATCGGTCACTTTCCTTTGATAAGGAAGGGCTATTACCTTCAGTTTATTATTTTGAGCTAATTTCTTGATACACTCTATTGCGTAATCAGATGGTTCATTTAAAAAGTACGCTAATATATACTTTTCACTGTCTGACACGTCTTCTTTTAATTTCAAATATTTATCCCACTTTGTTCCATCTAGCAACAGCGTAGGATCAATCAAATGAGCAGCATCCTTATTAGTCAAATCCTTAATTATTGAAACACCAGATTCTTCTCGCACAGAAAGATTCGGGATATCCTTAATGTATTTTGTGATAATACTCTTATTGTAATAAGCAATTTTATCTCTTCCAAAACTTGGGGCAAATGCAATTCTTTTTTCTTTAGGCGCGAATCTTAAGTAATACTGAGGATCTACATATAATGCTTCTGCATTCCAAATCTGATCACTTCCGCACAAAAACGCCTTAAAATCATTACTCTTTGCAAGGCGCTTTAATTGATTCCATGTATAGTAATATGGTTGAATTTTTTTTAGTCTAAAAGTTTTGAATAACTCTTTTGAGTGTTCAGAATAGGGTTTACTCATGTTATCACTATAAACGTTAACTCTTTTTCTAATATTATGCGGTTGTTTCAAAAGCCTAATAGCGATAACAGCGACTTTCTTTAGTCTTACATCCCTACCTTTGATAAGACTACCTATTAATGAAATATTAATTCCCTGATATCCCAGTTCATTCAAAATCACCTTACTTGCATATGCCTGCAATGCCGAACCATAATTAAATCCAGTGTGTACAGTAGATATCCCAATTTTTTTCATAGCTTTCTCCTCTTGATAATCAATTCAACAAAAAAATTTTATTTAAATTTAATAGCTGATTATTACCCTCTATTTTTCCATCTCCGCTTGATAGAATACCCTCACCTGTATGCACTATCTCATCTCAGAAGATAAGAGAATTCGCCCCTGTCTTTATAACCTTTAACATTAAATCAAATTTCCCCTCAACGTCAATTGCATCAAATCCACCATTTTCCGTATGATATTTTCAAAAATAACATAGTATCTGTTTCGGTCGTATGATTCATTACTTAATATTCAGCAATTCAACAGAATACGCTAATTTCAAGTTCTACCTGTGGATAAAGTTTTGTTACTAAGTGATATTTAACGTATCTTCTTCGCTACTTCCTATTTAAAAATAGATTTATAAGTTTTGTAGGAGAAAATATCAAAGAAAGACTTAAGTTTTTGATCATATAAAAATACCTTTTTCTTCGGAGCTCCGCAAAAGCTAATACAGCRTAATGTCTCATTTTTATATACCTTTGTTCTTTTTGTGTTAATCTATCAAAGTATTTCTTTYTATATTCATAAAGTTGATTCTCGCCTTTTATTTTTCCATCCCCACTAGATAACCCGTCTGTTTCACTGTGTACATAAGCTTTAACCTCACATCCAGGCAAATAACTAAAAATCCCTTTCCCGTCTATTGCCTTCTGCATTAAATAGAACTCATCTCCAACATTAATTAGAGAAAACAGCCCAATATCTATCAGATATTTCTTTTTAAACATCATGACATCTGTTCCTGTCATATGATACATTAGATGATATCTCATCAAACTTTCTGATGAAAAATCTTTGATATAGTCTCTAACGCGTTTTTCAATCAGCTTATCTTTTTCATCATAGAGCCATAAGTCTGTGAGTGAAAAGTCTGCACCTTCTTTAGACATATGCTCAACTTGTTTCCTTAATTTGTCGGGTAAATAAATATCATCATCATCTAAAAAAGTTACATACTCGCCTGTAGCTACCATAATTCCTATATTTCTAGTTTCTGCAGATCCTTTATTATTCTTGTTCTGGATATATATAATTTCCACATTGTCTGAGATCTTCATACTGTTAACAATATTATCGATTTCAGTATTCCATTCAACATCAGCATTGTCATCAACCACAATAATTTCAAAATTAGAGTACGTCTGTGTAATTAAAGATTGTAAAGCTTTTTTCAGTGCTTCTTTTCGTCTATAAGTTGCTACAATAATTGATACCTTAGGAGAGTTATGCGATGACATATCTTTCTCATTATGAATCATAGTTGTAATGTTCATTTTGAGATCCCCACGTATTGTTTCACTGACTCTATATCAGCTTTTTTCGTTCCAGTTCCACCTTCAACAACACCATCACTCTTCAAAACACTTACAATGGTCAAAAAGAAACACTTAACATCCATCCAAAGGCTAAACTGCTCAACATAATCGCCGTCTAACTTTGCCTTAAACTCGATAGGAAGCTCATCCCTTCCATTAATCTGAGCCCAACCAGTTAAACCGGGTGGGACATCATTGGCACCATACTTATCCCGTTCAGCAATCAGGTCATACTGATTCCATAGTGCTGGTCTTGGCCCAATAATACTCATATGCCCCACAAATATATTCCAAATCTGAGGAAGCTCATCAAGCGAAGTTTTTCTCAGGAATTTCCCCATCTTTGTGATATACTGCTCTGGGTTATCTAATAAGTGAGTTGGAGTGTCCTTCGGTGTATCTATTCTCATGGTTCGGAATTTCAATATATTGAAATGTGTCTTGTTGATGCCAATACGTTTTTGCCTAAACAGCACCGGGCCTCTTGAATCTAGCTTAATAGCAATAATTAGAAATAAATAAATTGATGACAAAACTATAAGTCCAATTAGAGAAAGAATAACATCTATCAATCTTTTTATTCTCATATACATGCCTGTAACACTCCTTGAAAAGTTATTTAGTAAGTTAGTACTTAATTGGAAATCATTCACCTTTCCAACCAACTACTAAACCACTAAAATTGTATCCACTTCTCATAATCACCTCGGAATATTTATTCAATCTAACAACCAAATGCGGAATAAATATTCTTGATTTAATTACCCTATACAGAGTTTCTTCCTATTATATAAACCTTTCAATCAATCTATAAATCTCACTAAAAAGACCTCAAACCCCTTTTCCCACAATTTATCTAGCGTACCTTCTAACTACGACATCCAGTTCTCCCTTATTATCCAATTAGATTCACTGATTATCTCTATATTAATTTAACTTGTAACTGTTCATTCCCCGCAAGTTCATTTAATAAACAAAACAAGTATTAGAGAATTAATATTGTTCAATTAAATTTAATACCTAAAAAAGAAAACCCAAAAGGCGCACGCATTAATAGTATTAATGAGTTCGACCCTTTTTTTCATTCATCGGTAAAAAGAGCAGGGCTGGAATAGAAAGACACGCCTTGCTCACCTGCGACCTACCACATATACATGAAAGGACTATTGTACTCGGTTTTCCCGCAACGAAGGTTCATATTCGGGGCAGCAACTTATCAAATCTTAATTAGGACGTTGTAACCAACCTTAAAAGAAATTAACATTTAAACCAATTCATATGTAAGCTTTTAGAGTTAAAC